>NZ_JBQCGC010000025.1:0-11815 GCF_051956055.1 Amnibacterium sp. | reverse complement strand
ACCACGCGACCGCCGTCGACGACCACGATCTGGTCCGCGTCCACCACGGTCGACAACCGGTGCGCGATCACGATGGTCGTGCGCCCCTCCGCCGCCGCGGCCAGCGAGTCGCGGAGCAGCTGCTCGTTCCGGCCGTCGAGGTTCGACGTGGATTCGTCGAGCAGGAGGATCGGGGCGTCGGCGAGCAGCGCCCTCGCGATCGCGAGCCGCTGCCGCTCACCGCCAGACAGCAGCACCCCCTCCTCCCCGACCTGGGCGTCCAGGCCGTCCGCGTGCTTCAGCACCGTCGAGCGCAGGTTCACCGCATCGAGCGCACGGAGGCAGTCCTCGTCCGTCGCGCGCGGGGCGGCGAGGACGAGGTTGTCCCGGATGGTGCCGGCGAGCGCGGGCGCGTCCTGCTCGACGTAGCCGAACTGGCTCCGGAGCACGTCTCGGGGCAGCCGTCGAAGGTCGACGCCGCCGAGCCGCACCGCACCCGCGTCCACGTCGTAGAAGCGCTCGAGCAGTGAGAGCATCGTGCTCTTGCCCGCCCCGGACGGCCCGACCAGCGCCGTGCGGGTGCCGCGCGGCACCGCGAACGAGACGTCGTGCAGGACGTCCACCCGCTCCCCGTCCGCACCGCGGTAGGAGAACGAGACCCCCTCGAACTCGACCGCGGGCGCCGCGGGGTGGCCGCTCTCGATCGCGCCGTCCTCCGCGTCCTCCGCCGTCTCCGACTTCAGCTGCAGCACCTCGGTGATCCGGCCGAGCGCGCCGAGCGCGCTCGCCACCGAGCTGGCCGCACCGAACGCGCTCCCGAGCGGCATCACCATCAGGAAGAGGAACAGGAGGAAGGCGACGAGGCTCCCGATCCCGATCGCGCCGGACGCGACCCGGAAGCCGCCGACGCCGATCACGACGAGGAACGCGAGGTTGAGCGTGAGCGACGCGATCGGGACAACGGGAGCGGACGCCTTCGCGACGTCGATGCCCGCGCCCCAGGCGCGCTGCGCCCCCCGCAGCACGGATTCCGTCTCGCGCTCCGTGGCGCCGGAGGCGCGGATGGTGCGCACCGCGGAGATGGACCGCTCGACGTCGGCCGTGAGCGCGCCGACCGCGTCCTGCTGCCTGCGGCTCGCGACGCGGATCCGGCGCGCGAGGCCGCCCACGACGACGATCGCGAACAGCACGATGACGACCGTGAGCCCGAGCAGCACGGGGTCGAGCAGCGCCATCCCGATGAGCGCGCCCACGAAGGTGAAGGCGCCGCCGACCGCATCGACGAGCCCCTGCGTCATGACGGCGTAGAGGAGCGTCGTGTCCGTGCCGACCCGCGCGACGAGATCGCCCGTGCGCCTCCGGTCGAAGTCGGCGACCGGCAGGCGCAGGAGGTGCCGGATCAGCCGCGTCCGCGCGGAGAGGACGACCGAGGTCCCGGTGCGCTGCAGGAGGTAGTGCTGCACCCCCGACACGACCGCGCCGATCGCGACGATCACCGCGACCAGCGTCACGTCCGCGGCGAGCGGCTGCGCGTGCTGCACCCGCGTCACGACCTGTTCCACGAGCAGCGGCTGCGCGAGCGACAGCCCGGCGCCGATGATCGAGAGCACGATCACGACCGCGATCGGACCGCGGTGCTCGGCGAGGTACGGGAGGAGGTCGCGGAACCGGGCGCGGGGACCCTGCTCCCTGCTCCGGCGGGAGAAGCCGCGCCGGGGCGCGGCGGCGGTGCTGGTGGTCATCGACATCCATGATCCTCGCCCGCGACGGGGGCTCCGCGCGGGGAGGAGGTCAACGGCGGCCGTAGCGCTGGTGCACGGCCTGACGGGTCACACCGAGCATGGTCGCGATGAAGGCCCAGGAGGTGCCCGCGACGCGCGCCCGCCGCACGGCGATCGCCTCCGCGCGGTCGAGCTCCCGGCGCTGCTGCGCGATCCGGCGCAGCACCTCGAGCGGGTCGCCGGACTCGGCGGCGGTGACGGTCACGGCGTCCTCCTCGGGCATGTGTCAACTGTAGTTGACACCGTTCCCTCCGCAGTGTCAAGCCGGCTTGACGCGCGTGTGTCTCTGGGGGACTGCGCGGGTCAGCGCACGACGGCGATGGGTCCGGTCGCGGGAGCGCCCATGGCCCTGGCGATGCTGCGGGCGGTGGTGAGCACGGCGGGAGCGAGCGACCGCTCGGAGTGCGGAGCGCCGCTGATCGCGACCGCGGCGACCGGTCCGTCCGCACCCACGATCACGGGTGCCGCGACCGACACGGTGCCCGTCTGCTTGCTGCGCAGCTCGAGATGGCCCTGCCGTCGGGCGACCTCGATGGCCGTGCGCACGCGCTCCGTGACCCCGGGCGCGGCGTCCCACCGCCGCTCGAACTGGCCGCTCTCGAGCACGGCGTCCACGAGGGCTGCCGGTGCGTGCGCGAGGAGCACGAGACCGCCGCAGGAGGCGTGCGCGGGGGCGCGGGTCGGCGCCCGGCTCGGCACCTGGCCGTCCGCCCGGTCGACGGTCACCGACTCGCCTCCGTCGAGGACCACGAGCTGCACGGGCTGCCCGGTCACGTCGGCGAGGTCCTGGAGGTAGGGGTGCGCGACGTCCTCCGGGGTGAGGTCGCGGGGTGTGAGCGAGACGAGCTCCTGGACGTGCGGGCCGATGCGGAACCGTCCGGAGGGCAGCCGCTCGAGCAGCCGCTCGTTCACGAGCTGCCCGGCGAGCCGATGTGTGGTGGTGAGCGGGAGGTCGGCCCGATCGGCCAGCTCGGTCAGCGACAGCTCGGGACCCTCCGCGCCGGCGAAGGCGTCGAGCACGCCGACGGCACGACCGAGCACCGACCGATCGCGCTCTTCGGTATCCGGGTCCAGGGGTCGCTCCGATCTCCGTCGATCCTCGCGAGTCTAGGAGGAGGTAACGGTTTGATGACAAGTCGATGATGCATCACCAGGACGGTCGGTGGTGCATTCCTCGATATCAGAGCGGATTGACGCCGAACGCGGTGGCGAGCTTCTCGATCTTCTGCGCCCTCCCGAGGCGGGGGAGATCGCTGCCGTCCCGGATCACCCGGCCCCGCGCCTCGAAGTCCGCGAGGAAGTCGCGGGCCCACGCCACGTCGGACGGGGTGGGGCTGATGACCTCGTTGATCACCGGCAGCTGCCCGGTGTCGAGGCAGAGCTTGCCGGTCATGCCGAGCGCGACGGTCATCTGCGACTGCTCGCGCAGCACCGGATGGCTGGACCCCACGGTCGGACCGTCGATCGGGCCGGGGAGGTTGCCGACGCGCGAGGCGACGACGAGGCGGGATCGCGGGTAGGCCATGGCGAGGTCGTCGGCGCTGGTCCCGGTGTCGCGGCGGTAGTCGCCGCTGCCGAACGCGAGCCGGAACGCACCGCGCGCGCACGCGACGGAGACGGCGGCCTCGATCCCGACCGCGGACTCGATCAGCGGGAGCACCGGGACGGCGCCGCCCAGGCGGTCGAAGGTCTCGGTCACGTGCTCCGGCGCCTCGGTCTTGGCGAGGAGCACGCCGTCGAGGCCGGGCACCTGGGCCAGGAGGGCGACGTCGTCGGACCAGAACGGGGTCGAGCGGTCGTTGATCCGCACCCACGCGTGGTTGCCCGCCGACAGCCAGTCGATCACGGACTCGCGTGCGACGTCCTTCTTCGCGGGGTCGACCGCGTCCTCGATGTCGAGGATGATCTGGTCGGCGCGCGAGGCCCGCGCGGCGTCGAAGGTGTCGGGGCGGTTCGCGTTCACCAGGAGCCAGGACCTGGCGATCTCGGGGTCGACGGTCCGGCGGCCGTGGCCGGTCTGGGGGATGCTCACTCGCGGCTCCGTTCCTCGGCCGCAGCGGCGACGGCCGCTCGGAACCGTACCGGAACGGCGCAGGGCGACGTCACTCGGACGAGGGGCGCCTCGTCGAGCGGATCACGCGCTCGGCCAGCCGGAGGCGCGCGAGCGCGGACGGCCCGCGCCCAGTCCTGGCGTGCAGCGCGCGGTACCGGAGCAGCGCGAACCCCGCCACGGCGAGCCCGGGCACGGAGATCGAGCCGATCTTCGGCGGCACCGACCTGGAGACGAGCTCGCCGGCCGACAGCACGAACGCCGCGGTCAGGAGCCCGTCGACGACGCGGTCGGCGATGCCGTCCGGGTCCCGCAGTCGCAGATCGGCGCCGCCCTCGCGGCGGATCTGCTGCAGGAGGGAGCTCACCTCGCCCGGCAGCGTCTCGGCCAGCCGCTCCCACGCCCTGCCGGTGCGGAGCGCGCGGCCGAACGCCTCCCTCGGGTCCAGCCGGCGGCGCGCGAGGTCGAGCGCGAACGGCCGTGTGACCGCCCGCAGGTCGATGTCCGCGCCGATGTGCGCGGCGAGCCCCTGCAGGAGCGTGATGACCCTGAGCACGAGTGCGATCTCGGCCGGGAGGGCGAGGTCGTGGCGCTGCACGACGGTGATCAGCCCCCTCGACAGCGCCGCGAGGTCGAGGGATCCGATGTCGCCCTCGAGGTGGTCGGTGATGAGCGACTCGAGGTCGCTCTGCACCTCACCCGCGTCGGTCCCAGGCGGAGCGTCCGTGATCGTGAGCAGCGCGTCGGTGCTCGCACGCGGATCGCCGCTGCCGATCGCCGCGACCAGGTCCTCGAGCTCGCGTCGCTTCGACGTCGGCAGCCTGGCGACGTCGCCGAAGTCGAGGATCGTGATGACCCCGGGAGTGAGCAGGAAGTTCCCGGGGTGCGGGTCGGTGTGGTAGATCCCGTGCCGGAACATCATCGTCAGGTAGATGCTCGCCGTCCGGGTCGCGAGCTCGTCGGGCGACCAGCCCGCCGCGCGGACGCTCGCGCCGTCCGACACGACGTGGCCGGTCATCTCCTGCATCGTGAGGACGGCCGCACCGGACCGCTCCGGGTACGGCCGCGGGATCCGGACGCCGCGGTCGTCGGCGAACATGGCCGTGAAGCGCTGCAGGTTCGCGAGCTCGTCGCGCAGGTCGACGGCGCCGCGCATGCTCCGGTCGAAATCCGCCGCCACGCCCGCGAACCGGAGCTGATGCGCGGTCGGGGACACCGCCTCCGCCCAGACCGCGAGCGCGTCGAGCAGCTCGAGGTCCTCGAGCACCCGGCGCCGCACGTGCCGGTGCAGCACCTTCACGACCACCGGGGTGCCGTCCGGCAGGGTCGCGCGGTGCACCTGGGCGACGGACCCGGAGGCGAGCGGCTCCGGGTCGAAGTGGGCGAAGAGCGTGTCGACGTCCGCGCCGAGCGTCTCGCGCACCGTCGCCTCCGCGTGCCCGGGCGGATCGGCCGGAACCCCGGAGCGCAGCAGCGCGAGCTCGGCCGCGATCTCGGCGCCCACGATGTCCGGCCGCAGGCTGAGCAGCTGGCCGAGCTTGATCGCGGTGGTGCCGAGCTCGGTCAGCGCCCCCCGCAGGCGCTCACCGGCCGACTCGCTCGCGAGCTCCGGGTCGGCGAGCCGATCGGCGAGCGAGCGCACCACGCCGAGCCGCGGACCGCCCGCGGTCTCGAGCTGGGTCGCGATCGAGGCGAAGCCGTACCGGCGCAGCACGCCGGCCACCTCGAGGAGCCGGTCGCGCCTGCTGACGAGCACGCCGAGCAGGTCGAGGTCCGCGTCGACGTTCACGGCGCACCGCCGACGCCGAGGAGGAAGGTCGGCGCGGGCGTCCGTGCGACCGGGCCGGGGGTGCCGAACGTCCCGTCGGGACGGAACGGGAGGTCCGTCACGGTGCCGGAGCGCTCGTTCGCGACGAGCAGCCGGTCGCCGTCGACGACGTGGTGCCGCGGCCAGCTGCCACCGGTGAGCGCCGACTCGACGGGGACGGGGACGCCGTCCGCGCCGAGCGCGAGCAGGGCGATGCGATCGCTTCCGCGCAGCCCCGCCGTCAGCCGGGCGCCGGCGAGGGTCATCCCGGCCGCCTGATCGCCCCGCACCGGGTCCGTCGTGAGGGGCACCGACGCCCGGACCCGCCGGCCGGGCAGGTCGAGCACGTGGATGCGGCAGTCGTGCTCGCCGAGCACGAGCACGTCCCCGTTCGGGAGGGCCAGGAGGTCCCGCGGGCCGGTCCCTGCGGGCAGCGCGACGGCGCCCTCCCAGACGTACCCGTCGCCGACGGGCCGGTGGATGAGCACGCGGTCGGTGCCGAGGTCCGCCACGAGGAGCAGCCCGTCGGATTCGAGCACGGCGTGGGCGTGCGGCCCGTCCTGGGCCGGGTGGGGGCCGTTCGGTGCGGGCTCCGGGTCCGGCAGCGCGTGTGCGGGCCCGGGCAGCCCGTCGGCGTCGAGCGCATGCACGCTCACCGCCCCGTCGCCGTAGCAGGCGGCGAGCAGCAACCGGCCGTCCGCGACGAGGGCGAGATGGCACGGCGCACGGCCGGCGACCGGCACCCGCGCCACGACCGCGTCCCCACGGATGGCGACGAGCGCATCCCCGCCCTCGTCGACGGCGTAGAGCAGGTCCTCGTGCACCGGGGACGCGAGGAGGTAGGAGGGGTCGGGCGTCACGACCGCGACCGGCGCGCCGGCGGCGCCCAGGCGGCGCACGCCGCCGTCCTCGTCGTGTCCTCGCGTGTAGCCGCCGACCCAGTACGTCGTCACCCGCTCATCCTGGCCCGATCCCGGCGCCGATTCGAAGGACGTTCCTCCCCTCGCGACCCCTTCGTCGTTCAGGAGATTTCGGCGCGCCGTCCTCGAATCTCCTGAAGGACGAAGGGGGTACCGCGTGAGCCGCGCGAGCGGGAGGAGGGGAGCCGGAGCCGCGTCAGTCGTGCTTCAGGGACGGGTACTTCCGCTCGACGTTGCGCCGCACCTCCTCCTGCTCGGCCTTCGTGCCGTGCTGGGCCACGCGGGCGAGGGCGTTCCTGGCGTGATCGATGTCCTCGATCGGGTACTTGCGCTCGTCGGGCAGCCCGAAGTTCGAGTCCTTGATGTGCTTGCGCGCGTTCGTGTCGAGATCGGCCATCCCGGCACGGTAGGAGCGGAGGGTGACCGCCGGCTGGTCGTGGGACGAGCGGTCACTGGACGATCGGCCGCCCTCGCGCACCGACCGTGGCGCGGAGGCGCGCGATCGCCTCCGCGACGGGCAACGGGGTGAACGGGATGCCGGCGGCCGGTGCCTTCGCCAGCGCCGGACCGTAGCGGGCCATGGCGCCGATGTCGTGCGGCACCGCCTCCGGTCGCAGGCCGACGAGGTGCGGACGGGCGCCGTGCGCCCGCACGACACGGGCGAACGCGGCGGGGCCGACCGCGCCGGGGGAGCGCGCGCCGTGCTGGAAGAGCATGAGGTCCACGTCGGCGTACGCCTCCGACGCCGTGAGGTGGTGCTCGAGGGATGCGACGGCGTCGCGGACGGGGAAGTACGTCCAGAACGGGACCCGGCCGAGCTCGATCGTCCGCCACGGATCGCCGAGCACGAACGAGGGGACGATGAGGCGGTCCCCGGTGCCGCCCCGGTCGCGGGTCCAGGCGCGGAGCGCGACGGCCACCGGATGCGCCGCCTCCTGCGGGCCGTCCACGGTGATCCGCACGACCGGGTGGCCGTGCGAGACCGCCCAGTGCTCGACGGCGGCGGTGAAGGAGGGGTCCGCACCCCATTCCGCCTCCGGCGCCTCGTCGTCAGGAGGCGGCGTGTGCGGCCGTGCCAGGTGCTGCTCGGGATCGAGGCCGCCCCGGCCCCCCGCCTGGAACACGTGCCGGGTGCCGACGCGCGTGACGGGCCACCTGGACGTGTCGTCGACGAGCAGCACGGGGGCGCCGGGTGCCAGCCGGTCGCCGAGGAACGAGACGTATGCCTCCGGCAGCATGCTCCACTTGGTGCGGAAGTACGCCATCCGCGCGACCATGAGCTCGTCCTGGGCGGCGTCGTGCATCTGGTGCAGCGTGATGCCCGGATTGGCGTCGAGCAGGCGCGGACCGACCCGCTGCCCGAACTCGAGCGCACGGTCGGGCCGGTCCGCCGGACCGACGTGATGCACCGGGATCAGCACCGTGCCGGGCAGCCACGGCACCTGCATCGCCGCGGCGAGATGCGCGAGCGCGCCGTTGCTGGACCCGACGAGGGCCGCCGGGAAGCGGCCGCTCGGGTAGGCGTCGGCGAACGACGCGGCGACCCGCTGCATGTCGACGTCGCCGAGCCGGGCCGGGTCGATCCCCTCCGCGCCACCGATCCGGGCGTAGATGCGGCGCAGGACGGGCCAGGGCAGCCGACCGCCGACGCGGGCGGCCGAGGCGAGGGGAGCCGGGTTGCCGAGATGGGGGAACGGCCGCTGCTCGAGGGCCGCGACGGTGGCGGCGTGCAGCACGCTCGCGGAGTCGAAGGAGGCGACGACGTCCTCGGGGTCCAGGCTCATCGGATCAGCTCCTCCACCAGGTCGGCGAACGCGGTCGTGTCGTGATACGGCCAGGAGTGCGGGGCGCCGGCCAGGTCGATGAGCCTGCCGGAGGCCGCGCCCGCGAGCCCGGCAGCCCAGGAACGGCGCCCGAGCGGGTCGAACTCCGCGTGCGCGACCACCACCTCCGCGTCGACCGCGGGAACGAGGCGCTCGAGCGGTGCCGTCCGCAGTGCGGAGCGGAGCCCGGCGACGATCCGCGGGCCGCCGGCCCGCGTCCAGTCGGCGGCCTGCTCCCGGAGCGGAGGATCCGCGGCGCGCGGGTCGCCGCGGACCCATCGGCCCAGCAGCCGCCCCCACGAGCGGTTGACCGGGTCGACGGTCGGGCTGACGAGCAGCAGGCGTCGCACGGTCGGTCCGGCATCGACGGCCCCGGCCGCTGCGGCCTGCGTGCCGACCGACAGCCCGACGAG
This sequence comes from Amnibacterium sp., assembly GCF_051956055.1. Classification (NCBI taxonomy): domain Bacteria; kingdom Bacillati; phylum Actinomycetota; class Actinomycetes; order Micrococcales; family Microbacteriaceae; genus Amnibacterium; species Amnibacterium sp. The sequence continues at coordinate 3,042 of NZ_JBQCGC010000025.1, read as the reverse complement.
CAGGTCGACGGGCCCGACCTGCTCGAGACGCCGTGCGAGCCGGGTGCCGTAGCGCTCGAGATCCGCCGGGGAGCCCCGCCAGGCGGGCGCGGGTGCGAGGTCGACGCGGTGGCCGCGGGCGGCGACCGCCGCGACGGCGGGCTCCGCGTAGGTTCGGACGGCGAGTCCGGGCACGATCACCACGCGCGCCATCAGCACCTCCCGCATCGACCGTGTCGACCGTCAGTCAACGCGGCCGATGCTGGGAGGCGCTCAGGTCCGCGGGCGGGGGGTGAGCCGTTCGAGCTGGGTGACGTGGCCCGGTTCGAGCTCCTCGATGGTGTGGGCGCCGAGGAGCTTCATGGTGCGCACGCTCTGGTCGCTCAGGATGGCGATAGTGCGGTCGACTCCGGCGCGGCCGCCGGCCATCAGGCCGTAGAGGTAGGCGCGGCCGATCAGGGTGGACTTCGCGCCGAGGGCGATCGCGGCGACGATGTCCGCGCCGTTCATGATCCCGGTGTCGACCAGCACGTCGGTGTCGGCTCCGACCTCGCGGACCACCTCCGGGAGCAGGTGGAACGGGATCGGGGCGCGGTCGAGCTGCCGGCCGCCGTGGTTGGACAGCACGATGCCGTCGACGCCGAGGTCGGCGAAGGTCTTCGCGTCCTCGAGGGTCTGCACGCCCTTGATGGCGAGCTTGCCGGGCCACATCTCGCGGATGATGCGAAGGTCCTCGAAGCTGATGGTCGGGTCCATGGCCATGTCGAGCAGGTCCCCGACGGTGCCTCCGGTGTCGGAGAGGGACGCGAACTCGAGCTTCTCGGTGGTGAGGAAGTCGATCCACCACCACGGTCTCGGCAGCGCGTCGAGGATCGTCTTCATGCTCAGCTGCGGGGGGATGGAGAACCCGTTGCGCTTGTCCCGGAGGCGCGCGCCGGCGACGGGGGTGTCGACGGTGAAGAACAGTGTCTCGAACCCCGCGCGGGCCGCCCGTTCGACGAGTCCGTAGGAGATCTCCCGGTCCCGCATCACGTACAGCTGGAACCAGTTCCGACCGTTCGGGTTCGCGGCCTTCACGCCCTCCACGCTCGTGGTGCCGAGGGTGGAGAGCGTGAACGGGATCCCTGCCGCCCCGGCAGCGCCCGCGCCGGCGGTCTCGCCCTCGGTCTGCATGAGGCGGGTGAACCCGGTGGGCGCGATCGCGAACGGCAGCGCGGACGGGGCCCCGAACACCGTCGTGGTGGTGTCCACGGCCGCGACGTCCCGCAGCACCCGGGGGTGGAACTCCACGTCCCGGAACGCCTGCCTGGCCCGGCGGATCGAGATCTCCGCCTCCGCGGACCCGTCCGTGTAGTCGAACGCGGCGGCCGGCGTGCGCCGCTTCGCGATCCTCCGCAGGTCCTCGATCGTCAGCGCCGCCTCCAGCCGCGCCTTCTTCCGATCGAGCTGCGGCTTCTTGAACCGCAGGTACTCGAACACGTCGACGGGCTTCGGGAACTGCCGCTGCACCATGTGGTCAGCCTCTCGCGCTCGTGCGCACGGCGTATGTGCGCGGGGGGAAGGAACGGGCGATCACAGCACGCAGGGACTCGAGGTCGCCGGTCATGAGTCCGTGGGTTCGGGCCTGCACCAGCAGGTTGCCGATCGCCGTCGCCTCGACCGGGCCGGCGACGACCGGCACGCCCACGGTGTCCGCGGTGAGCTGGCAGAGCAGCGCGTTCTGCGCGCCTCCGCCGACCAGATGCACCCGGCGGATGGGGCGCCCCGTGAGCCGCTCGATGTCGCGCACCGCGTCCGCGTACGCGTTCGCGAGGCTCTGCAGCACGCCCCGCACGAACTCCGGGATGGAGGCGGGGACCCGCGAGCCGCGCTCGACGAGCAGGGCCTCGATCCTGGTCGGCATGTCGCCCGGCGCGAGGAGACGGGGGTCGTTCACGTCGAAGGTCGGGACGTCCGCCGGGGCCTCGGCGGCCTGTCTGAGGAGCGCGCCGAGCTCCTGCTGCTCGCCGACCTGCTCCCACGCGCGCACCGACTCGGAGAGCAGCCAGAGCCCCATCACGTTCTTCAGGAAGCGGGTGCGGCCGTCGACGCCGCCCTCGTTGGTGAATCCTGCGGCTCGCGCGGCCTCGGACGTGATCGGCGCGGTCAGCTCGGCGCCGACGAGGGACCACGTGCCGCAGGAGATGTACGCGGCGTCGTCCCGCGTCATCGGCACACCGACGACGGCGGAGGCGGTGTCGTGCGAGCCGACCGTGGTGAAGCGGACGCGGCCGGGGATGCCGAACTCGGCGGCGATCTCGGGCAGCACCGGACCGAGTGCGGTGCCCGGGTCGACGAGGTCCGGCAGGAGGTCACGGCGCAGCCCGAGGCGGGGGAGGAGCGCGAAGTCCCAGTCGGGTCCGCCGACCTCCAGCAACCCCGTGGTGGACGCGTTCGTCCGCTCCGCGACGCGGGCGCCCGTCGCCCAGAAGCCGAGCAGGTCGGGGATGAGCAGCATCCGCTCCGCCTCGTCGAGCTCGCCTGCGGCGGCGGCCGCGGCGAGCTGGAACACGGTGTTGAACGGCAGGTGCTGCAGCCCGTTGCGGCGGAACAGCTCCTCCGGCGACACGGCGGCGTGCACCCGCGCGACGCCCTGCTCGTTGCGGGCGTCCCGGTAGTGGAAGGGGTTCCCGAGCAGCCGGTTCCCGTTCAGGAGGCCGTAGTCGACGGCCCACGAGTCGATGGCGGCTCCGATCAGTCCCTCGTCCGCACGGGCCACTTCGCCGAGCCCGCGCATCGCGGCGGTGTACAGGGACAACACGTCCCAGTGGAGGCCGTCCGCGAGCCGGACGGGCGTGTTCGGGAAGCGGGCGACGGGCCGCAGCCGGAGCGCCCCGTCCTCCAGCTCGCCGACGATGACGCGCCCGGAGGTGGCCCCGAGGTCGATGGCGGCGACGGAGGTCATCCCGCGCACCTCCCTTCGTGGGTGGGGAGTAAAAGGCGCGCGGGCGCCCCGTGTACAGAAAGACCGACGGTGGGGGGGGGGGGGTGAGGTGGGGGGGCGGCCCGGCCCCCCCCGCCGGC
>NZ_JBQCGC010000024.1:0-19942 GCF_051956055.1 Amnibacterium sp. | reverse complement strand
GCGCCGACGCGCGTGCCCTGGCGGACCGTGTACGGCCCGGTGGCGCGCCCGCTCGCGAAGAACCAGGTCGCGATCCCGGCGTTGAGGCTGCCCGTGACCGGGTCCTCGTCCACGCCGAGCCCCGGGACGAACGCGCGGACCTCGTGATCCGCCGGGCCTCCGGAGGGGTGCGCACCGACGACACCGGTCGGGAACCGCATCCTGCCGAGGTCCGGCTGGATCGCGAGCACCTCCTCCGCATTCCGCAGGAGGGCGACGACCCAGCCCGGGCCGTTGTCCACCCACTCCGCCGCGAGCACGTCCCACGGGCCGATGCCGAGGCCCGCGGCGACCTGCTGCACCTCCACGTCCGACACAGGGCCCGACCGGATCAGCGGCGGCGCGGCGAGCGCCCACCCGTCGTCCGTCCGCCGCAGCCCGACCAGCCCGACGCCGCACTCCTGCACGAGCCGCTCCGCGGACGATCCGGTGTGCTCGGCCCACGCGTGCGCGGACCCCAGCGTCGGATGGCCCGCGAACGGCAGCTCCGCGGTCGGGGTGAAGATCCGGAGGCGGTAGTCGGCGTCCGGGGTCGACGGCGGCAGCACGAACGTCGTCTCCGACAGGTTCGTCCACCGGGCGAAGGCGCGCATCGCCGCCTCGTCGAGCCCGTCGGCGTCGAGGACCACGGCGACGGGGTTGCCCCCGAGCGCCGATCCCGGGAAGACGTCGACCTGCCGGAACGGCCGGAGGCTCATGGGACGAGGGGGCGGAACCGCTGCTGCACCGCCTGCGGGCCGTACGGGTACACCTCGGTCTGCGGGGTGCTCACCTCGGTGAGGCGCGCCAGCGCGTCGGCGCCCAGGTCGAGGTCGACCGCGGCGAGGTTCTGCTGCAGCTGCTCGACGGTGCGGGCGCCGAGGATCGTGCTCGTGACCGCGGGCTGCGCGTCGAGCCACGCGAGCGCGACCGCCGCGGAGGTCGTCCCGGCGCCCTCCGCGACCTCGCGCACCGCGTCCAGGACCGCCCAGGTGTGCTCGTCCTCGCTGCGGGGGCCCCAGGCCTCCATGCCGCGGTCGGGGTTCTCGCCGAGCCGGGTGGCGCCAGACGGCGCGGTCCCCCGCGTGTACTTGCCGGAGAGCCAGCCGCCGGCGAGCGGCGACCACGGCAGCAGGCCGATGCCCTGGTCGAGCGCAGCGGGCACGATCTCATGCTCGATCGCGCGGACGAGCAGGCTGTACTGCGGCTGCAGGGTCACGGGAGGCGCCCATCCGTGGACCTTCGCGATCCAGGCCGCCTTCGTCAGCTGCCAGCCGAGGTAGTTCGAGAACCCGTACGCCTTGATCTTCCCGGCCCGGACCGCGTCGTCGAGGAACCGGAGGGTCTCCTCGATCGGCGTGAGCGCGTCCCAGGCGTGGATCTGGTAGAGGTCGACGCTGTCGACGCCGAGCCGGGCGAGGCTCGAGTCGAGCGCGTCGGTGAGGTGCCGGCGGGAGGCGCCGTAGTCGTTCGGACCGGGCCCCATCGGGAAGCGGCCCTTCGTGGCGACGACGAGCTGCTGCGCCTCCGTCGGGTGGGCCGCGAGCCAGCGGCCGATGATCTGCTCCGAGACGCCCTTCGAGTAGGCGTCGGCGGTGTCGAGGAAGTTACCGCCCGCCTCCACGTACGCCTCGATGATCCTGCCGGAGGTCTCCTCGTCGGCCTCCGCGCCGAACGTCATCGTGCCGAGCGCCTGCACGGAGACGACCGTGCCGGTGTTGCCCATCGTCCTGTATCGCATGGGTCCAGTCTGCTCGCCGGCGCCCGGGAGCCTTCGGTGCTCGCGGATCCACAGCGACGCCGCGACACGCTCCGGACGGACGCCCGGGCGCGGCGCGTCGCCTCGGAACTGCGGATCCGCGAGGACCTACACGGCTCCTGCGCCGTCGCTGGGGCGGACGGTGAAGGGGACGGGTTCGTGCCAGCCGTGGTCGGCGAAGACCTGGCGGACCCGTTCGGCGAGGGGTTCGGCGTCCTGGGCGTGGACGAGTGCGATGGCGCAGCCGCCGAAGCCGCCGCCGGTCATCCTGGCGCCGATGGCGCCGGCGGCCTGGGCGGTCTCGACGACGGCGTCGAGCTGGGGGACGGAGATCTCGAAGTCGTCGCGCATGGACACGTGGCTGGCGTCCATCAGGGTCCCGAACCGGTGGAGGTCCCCGGCTTTGAGGGCGGCGACGCTGGCGAGCACGCGGGCGTCCTCGGTCACGATGTGCTTCACGCGGCGGTAGGTGACCGGATCGAGGTGCTGCTGGGCGCGGGGGAGGTCGTCGATGGTCAGGTCCCGCAGTGCGGGGACGCCCATCGCGGCCGCGCCGCGCTCGCAGGCCTCGCGTCGGTCGCGGTAGCCGCCGGTGGCGTGCTGGTGCTCGACCTTGGTGTCGATGACGAGCAGCACGAGTCCGGCCGCGTCGAAGCCGAGCGGGACCTGCTCGACGGCCAGGGTGCGGCAGTCGAGGAACACGGCCGCGTCGGCCTGGCCGAACACGCTGGCGGACTGGTCCATGATCCCGGTCGGTGCGCCGACGGCGATGTTCTCGGCCCGTCGCCCGATCCGGGCGAGATCGGCACGGGTCAGGCCCAACCCGAGGAGGTCGTTCAGCGCGACCGCGACCGCCATCTCGATCGCCGCGGAGGACGACAGGCCCGCCCCGACCGGCACGTCGGAGTCGACGGCGACGTCGAACCCGCGCTCGGGCGCCCGGCCGGTGTGCTCCCCGATCGCCCACAGCACCCCGAGCGGGTACGCCGCCCACCCGTCGAAGTCGCGTCGCCGGACCCGGTCGAGGTCGGACTCGACCACGACACCGTCGAACGTGGAGACCAGCCGGATCCGGGAATCGTCCCGCAGCGTCACCGCGACCGTCGTCGCGCGGTCGATCGCGAACGGCAGCACGAACCCGTCGTTGTAGTCGGTGTGCTCGCCGATCAGGTTCACCCGGCCAGGAGCGCGCCAGAACCCCGCCGGCGCCGACCCGAACGCACGGCCGAACAGGGCGGCGACGGCCTCCGTCCCGGCGGTCACAGCGGACGCTCCGCATCGGCTGCCGCGAGAGCGACCCGGAGGCGCTCGGCGGTCTGCTCCGGCACGAGGTCCCCGATCCAGGCACCCATCGCCGCCTCGCTGCCGGCGAGGTACTTCAACTTGTCCGCAGCCCTCCGCGGGGAGGTGATCTCCAGATGCATCCGCACCCGGTCCCGGTGCGTGTGCACCGGCGCCTGATGCCACGCCGCGATGTACGGGGTCGGCGTGTCGTACAGGGCGTCGACCGCGCGCAGCAACCGCAGGTACAGCCGGGCGAGCTCGTCCTTCTCCGCCCCGGTCAACTCGGTGAAGTCCGCCACGTGCCGATTCGGGAGCACATGCAGCTCCACCGGCCACCGCGCAGCGAACGGCACGAACGCTGTGAACGTTTCGCTTGCCGCGACGACCCGCTCGGATCCCTGCTCGAACGCGAGCAGATCCGCGAACAGGTCACCCTCGTACGCGTCGACCTGCCGCAGCAGCGCCTGCGTTCGCGGCGTCACGTACGGGTACGCGTAGATCTGCCCGTGCGGGTGGTGCAACGTCACCCCGATCGCCTGCCCCCGGTTCTCGAACGGGAACACCTGCTGCACCCCGTCCAACCCCGACAGTGCCGCCGTGCGCTGCGCCCACGCCTCCACCACCGTCCGCGCCCGGTTCGGACCCAGATCCGCGAACGACCCGGTCGTGTGCGGATCGAAGCACACCACCTCCGTCCGGCCCACCGAGGTCCGGGTCCGGCCCACCCCCAGCACCGCCAGATCGGCCAACCCCTCCGGGGCACCGTCGGCATCCCCCAGCGCGGGGCCGAACGACGGCGACCGGTTCTCGAACACCGCCACGTCGTACTGCGAGGGCACCTCGGACGGGTTCGACTCGCTCTGCGGCGCCAACGGATCGAACTCCGCCGGCGGCAGGAACGCCCGGTTCTGCCTCGCCGACGCGATCGACACCCAATCGCCCGTCAGCAGATCCAGCCGCATCGTCGCCGTCGGCGGCCGCGGATCCAGATGACGCGGATCCGCACGCCGCTCCGGCGGCAACGACGAACCCGCATCGTCGAAGTAGATGAGCTCCCGACCGTCCGCCAACCGCGACGATCGAACCACGATGTCCGTCATGCTGCCTCTCCGACCCGGGGCACGGGCCCTCGGAAGCCTATCGACGACGGCGTCAGGCGCGCCCGAGCCTGGCGAGCAGGCCCATGCGCGCCGCGGGCCACTCGTCGCGGAGGATGGAGAAGACCACCGTGTCGCGCAGCGAGCCGTCCCGCATGATCTGGTGATTGCGCAGCACGCCGTCCTGCTTCGCGCCGAGCGCCGCGATCGCGCGCCGCGACTGCCGGTTGTGCCAGTGCGTCCGGAACTCCACCGCCACGCAGTCGAGCACCTCGAACGCCCGGGACAGCTGCAGCAGCTTCGCCTCCGGGTTGACGAGCGTGCGCTGTGCGGAGACGCCCAGCCAGGTGCCCCCGATCTCGAGTCGCCGATTGGGCTCGTCGACGGCCCAGTAGGTCGTCATCCCGACCGGTGTGCCGTCGGGGAGGCACGTCGCCCACGGCGTGATGCGCCCAGCGGCATGAGCGGCGAGTCGCTCCGACACCGCCTCATCCATGCGCTCGGGCGCCGGCACGGTGGTGGACCATTTCCGCCACACGTCGCCGTCAGCAGCCGCGAGCGCGAGACCGGGCACGTGCGCGTGGCCGAGCGGCTCCAGGCGGACGTGCTCGCCCTCGAGCAGCACGGGGTCGAGCATCGCGCCGGTCACCCGACCATCGAACCGCATCCGGTCCCGGAGGCGCACATCGGCGCGCCTCCGGAACCGCGGACGACTACTCCTCGAGCTTGAGCGCCACGCCGAGGGCGAAGAACGTCGGCGCCCAGTGGCCGACGAAGATGCCCCAGCGGTCGGACTGCGACTTGTCGCTCGCATCCTTCAGCTGCGACAGCCCCCAGGCCGCGAAGCTCAAACCGATCGAGGCGAAACCGCCCCAGTACGCGTACTCGCTCTTGAAGCCGGCATCGACCAGAGCCTTGATGGGGTTCATCCGCATCCTTTCGACGGACTCACCCTGGCATCACCGCGTCGGTGAAGCCTGTGCATCGGGTGCGAGCAGCCCCTCCGCCACGGTCGTCGCGACGCGCAGCAGGCGGACCCGCTCCTCCGCGTCGAGTCGGGAGAAGAGCACCCGGTCGAGCGTCTCGACGTAGCCGCAGGAGGCGCGCGCGAACGCGTCGGCGCCGGAGGCGGTGAGCACCACCCAGGTGCCGCGCAGATCGGTCGGGCAGTCGGCGCGCTCCACGAGCCCGCGATCGGCCATGCGGCGGACCTGGTGCGAGATGCGGCTCTTCTCCCAGCCGAGCGACTCGGCGAGCGCCCCCGCCCGCAGCCGGTTGTCGACGGCGACCGAGAGACTGTGCAGGACGTCGAAGTCGGCGCCGGAGATGCCCGCGTCGCGCTGCAGCCGCTGCTCGAGGGCGCGCTCGATGCCGGCGCGCATCGCCGTCATCTCCCGCCACATCGCCCAATCGGCGGGGTCGAGTCCCATCGCCTCCGACATGCCCGAGACCTTACCACCGGGTCGTTGACACGTCACCGGACGTGGCATAGTGGTGGACGCATCAACCGTTCCTCCGAAAGGACATCATGGCCGACCTGAAGATCGCCGTCATCCTCGGCAGCACCCGCCAGAACCGCAACGGCGCCGCCGTCGCCGACTGGGTGATGGAGAAGGCCGCTGCGCGCACCGGCGCGGACTACGAGCTCGTCGACCTCCGCGACTACCCGATGCCGCTGTTCGACGCGGTGGCGTCGCCCGCCTACGTCCCGCCGACCGACCCCGCGGTGCAGCGGTGGGCGGCGAAGGTGGCCGAGTTCGACGGCTACGTCTTCATCACGCCCGAGTACAACCACAGCTTCTCGGCGGTGCTGAAGAACGCTCTCGACTCGATCTACCACGAGTTCAACAACAAGGCCGCGGCGTTCGTCAGCTACGGCTCGTTCCAGGGCGCCCGCGCCGTCGAGCAGCTGCGCCTCGTCGCCTCCGAGCTCCAGCTCGCGCACGTCCGTCAGCAGCTCGGCTTCAGCCTGTTCACCGACTTCGAGAACATGTCGGTCTTCACGCCGGGCCCGCAGCACGACGCGAACGCCGAGACGATGTTCACGCAGCTCGAGGCGTGGACCGGCGCGCTGAAGGCGATCCACGCGCACGACACCGTCCCGGCCTGATCGGCTGACCGCCTCCACCGTTCTGCATGTATCCGGGGATCCGGTCGGGTGACGACCGGATCCCCGGATCCATGCACGCGCTCAGAGGGCCTCGGCGAAGAAGTCCTTCATCGCGGTCCAGCTGCGTCGGTCGGCGCGCTCGTCGTACGCGGCGCCGTGCTCGGGTGCGTTCGCGGTCGGCACCGTGAACGCGTGCATCGCGCCGGAGTAGGTCACGACCTGCCAGTCGACCTCGGGCGCCGCGCGCAGCTCCTCCTGGAACGCGTGCACGTCCCCGTCCGGGACGACCGGGTCGTTCCCGCCCGTGAGCACGAGGAGCTTCGCGCGGATCCGCGCCGCCTCTCCCTCCGGCCCCGTCGACAGGCCACCGTGGAAGCTCACGACGGCACTGAGGGGCGCCCCGGTGCGGGCGAGCTGCAGGACGGAGGACCCGCCGAAGCAGTAGCCGATCGCCGCCAGACGGTTCCGGTCCACGACGGACTCCTCGAGCATCCGCTCGAAGCCCGCGGAGAGCCGGGCCCGCCAGGTCGCCGGGTCGCCGTACAGCGCGCCCGCGACGCCCGCCGCCTCCGCCTCGGACGGCCGCACGTCCGCCGTGAACACGTCGGCGGCGAACGCGGCGTAACCGAGCCGGGCGAGCATGTCGCAGCGCATCCGGGTCGCGTCCGTCACGCCGAGCCAGTCGTGCACGACGAGGACGGCGGGCAGCGGACCGTCGGCCGCGGTCGGTACCGCGAGGTAGCCGCGGTAGCGCTCACCGCCCGCTTCGTAGTCGATCTCGGTGCCGACGACGCCGCCCGGCGGCTCCGGCTCCCGGTCGAGGACGGTCTGGAGCGCGCTCTCGTATGCCATGCGCGCATTCTCGCGGGGGTTCGCTGAGCGGCCCTCGTCCGTCACATGCCCGAAAAGCGCGGCTGCTTGACTCGCCGCGTGACCGATCTGGTGCTCGCCTCTCCGCGCGTGCTCGTCGACGGCGCCTTCCAGCCCGCGTGCGTGTCCATCGCAGACGGCCGCATCGTGCGGGTCGCGGCGCTCGAGGAGGCTCCTGCCGACGCCGTGCGCCTCGGGCCCGACGAGGTGCTCCTCCCGGGCCTCGTCGACACGCACGTGCACGTCAACGAGCCGGGCAGGACCGAGTGGGAGGGCTTCCGCACGGCGACCGCTGCGGCTGCGGCCGGCGGGGTCACGACGCTCATCGACATGCCGCTGAACGCGATCCCGCCGACGGTCGACGTGCCTGCGCTCGAGCTGAAGCGGGCGGCGGCCGCGCCTGCAGCACTCGTCGACATCGGCTTCTGGGGCGGCGCGGTGCCGGGCTCGCTCGGGCGCCTCCTTCCGCTGTGGGAGGAAGGCGTGTTCGGCTTCAAGTGCTTCCTCGCCCCGTCCGGGGTCGACGAGTTCCCGCACCTGACGCGGGAGCAGCTCGACGCGGCCCTCGACGAGCTCGCGGGCTTCGACGGGCTGCTCATCGTGCACGCGGAGGACCCGGAGGTGCTCGACCGCGCCGCCGGCCCGGGCGGCCCCGGCTACCCCGCCTTCGTCGCCTCGCGACCGGAGGCGGCGGAGACCACCGCGATCGCCGCGGTCATCGACGGGCTCCGCCGCACCGGCGGCCGGGCCCACATCCTCCATCTCTCCGCCGCGTCGGCCGTCGAGCAGATCCGGGCGGCGAAGGCGGAGGGACTGCGGATCACCGCGGAGACGTGCCCGCACTACCTCGTGTTCGACGAGGCGCACATCCCCGACGGCGCCACGCAGTACAAGTGCTGCCCGCCGATCCGCGACGCGGCGAACCAGGACGTGCTCTGGGCGGGCCTGCTCGACGGCACGATCGATCTCGTCGTGAGCGACCACTCCCCGTCCACCGCCGAGCGGAAGTTCGCTGGCGACGGCGACTTCCAGGTCGCCTGGGGCGGCATCGCGGGGCTGCAGTTCGGGCTGCCGGCGGTCTGGACCGCGGCCAGGCGTCGCGGCGTGCCGCTCGAGACGGTGGTCGGCTGGTGCTCGAGCGCGACCGCGGACTTCGCCGGGCTCGCGGGCAAGGGGCGCATCGCCCCGGGGGCGGACGCGGACCTGGTGGTGTTCGCGCCCGAAGCGGCGCATCGGGTCGACCCCCAGGAGCTCCGCTACCGGAACCGGGTGAGCGCCTACATCGGCCACGACCTCGTGGGCGCCGTCCGCCGCACCTATCTCGCGGGCGAGCCCGTCGACGCGTCCGGCTCGCCGAGGGGACGCCTCCTCACCCGCCCGTGACCGACTCGGGGCGCCGATGCCATTCGTACGGCGTCGTCGAGGAGACCCGGACGAAGCCGCTGCGCTCGAGGATCGGCCGGGAGAACTCGGTCGAGTCGCTGGTGATGAAGCGCTTCCCGAGCCGGATCGCGGCTCGGGCGCGCGCCGCCGTCAGCGCCCGGTAGACCCCGCGGCGCCGCCAGTCCGCACGCGTCGCACCGCCCCAGATGCCCGCGAAGTCCGTGCCCGCGACGGGCGAGAGCCGGCCGGTCGAGACGACCTCGCCTCCGGCCTCCGCCATCCACAGCTCGTCGCCGTCGGCGATGCGGTCCAGCATCTCGGCCGCCCTGGCCTCGTTCGGCTCCTCGCCGAACACGCGGTCCGCCGCGAAGGAGGCTCGGCGCACGTCCTCCTGGGAGGTCGCGAGCCGCAGCACCACGCCGTCCGGGACCGGCAGGTCGAGGGCGAGCAGGCGCGCGGCCCCGATCATGATCGACTCCGGCTCCTGCGGGTGGTACCCGGCCTCGACGAGCGCGTCGTGGAGCCCGGGCGCATCGTCGTGACCGCGGGTCTTCCACTCGATCCGGGCGATCGTCGTGTCCGCCGCGAGCACCGCGGTCGCCGCGCGCACGAGGGCTCGGGCACCCCGCGCGGAGAGCCCGCCGAGGTCCCGGTAGCCGATGAAGCCCGCGTCCCCCGCGAACACCCCGATCCAGAGCGGCCCGAGCCGGAAGGTCCGCTTCGCGTCCGCGACCTCCGAAGGGCCCCGCAGCTGCCGGTCGTAGTCGGCCAGGAGGCGGGCGGGGTCGCTCATCGGCGTCAGGTTTACACGGGTGACACACGCCGATGGAAGAGTGCGCGCATGGCGATCGTGCTCGGCCCCATCCAGTACGGCAAGGCGGAGACGCGCCTCGTCCGCATCGTCCGCGACACCGCGCGCCACGAGATCACGGACCTCTCCGTGTCGTCGGCGCTCCGCGGTCCGTTCGGTCCGGCGTACCTCGACGGCGACCAGTCGAACGTGCTGCCGACCGACACGCAGAAGAACACGGCCTTCGTGTGGGCGAAGAAGGTGCACCCGGATCCGATCGAGGCGTACGGGCTGTCCCTCGCGCACCACTTCGTGGACGACGTCGAGCCGGTCGAGGGCGCCAGGATCGAGATCGAGCGCTACGACTGGACGCGCGTCGAGGTCGACGGGAAGCCGCACGACCACACCTTCGTCCGCACGGGGCAGGAGGTGCGGACGGCGGCGATCGTGCTCGACGGCACCGCCGAGCACGTCGTGCAGGGGTTCAAGGAGCTGATCGTGCTGAAGAGCACGGGAAGCCACTTCAAGGACTTCCTCGTCGACGAGTACACGACGCTGCAGCCGACCGACGACCGCATCATGGCCACGTCGCTCACGGCGCAGTGGCGGCTCACCGATGCGGCGGCGGACACGGACTGGAACGGGATGTACGCCGGCGTGAAGGCGGCGATGGTCTCGCGGTTCGCGACGCTCGAGTCCTTCGCGCTGCAGCAGACGCTCTGGCACATGGGACGGGCGGCACTCGAGGCGTACCCGGCCATCGCGGAGATCCGGTTGACGGCACCGAACAAGCACCACTTCCTGGTGGACTTCTCGCGGTTCGACGAGCCCAACGAGAACGAGGTCTTCCACGCCGACGACCGCCCGTACGGCCTGATCCAGGCCTCCGCCGTGCGCGACGACGCGGCACCTGCCGGCGACGCGTGGCGCCCCTTCACCGGCCTCGTCTAGTGCGATTCGAAGGGGCGCGCCGTCGGCGCCCCGGTCCTCCTCCGGGCCGCAGGATCCCCTTCAAAATGGACGCATGCCGTCGCTGATGCTGTTCGACCTCGACGGCACGGTGCTCGACGGCAGCGGGCTACCCGAGGCGATGCGCCGCACCTGCGCGGCGCTCGCCGCCGCGCTGCCCGGCGTGGCGGCGGACGACCTCGTCGCCGCGAACACCGCGGCCTGGGAGCGCCTCTGGCCGGAGGTGGAGGACGACTACATGCTCGGGGGCCGAGCCGGGTCCGAGGTCGGCCGCGACGCCTGGAGCGCGACCCTGGCGTCGTGCGGCGTGCACGATCCGGCCGCGCTGGAGCTGGCGATCACCACGTGGGACCGGGAGGAACGCGCTTCCCTCCGTCTGTTCCCCGACGTGCTGCCGACGCTCGAGGGGTTCGCGGCACGCGGCGTGCGGATCGGGATGGTGACGAACGGGGCGGCGACCGTGCAGCGCGACAAGCTCGCGGCGCTCGGGATCGCCGATCGGTTCGACCCGCTCGTGATCTCGAGCGAGGCGGGGGTGAAGAAGCCGGACCCCGCGATCTTCGAGATCGCCCTCGCCGCCGCAGCGGTGTCGGCGGCCGACGCGTGGTTCGTCGGGGACAACCTCGGGCACGACGTGCCCGGCGCCGTCGCGGCCGGCGTCCACGCGGTCTGGCTCGACCGGCACGGCGTGCAGCGGCAGGCCGGCTGGCCGCAGCCGGACCGGGTCGTCGGCTCCCTCACTTCGCTCACGCTTCTGGACGCCGCATCGCCGATGCGGCGTCCAGAAGCGTGAGCGAAGTGGGGTGTGCGGGGCTCAGGAGCCGCGGTAGGTGCTGTACGCGAAGGGGCTGAGCAGCAGCGGCACGTGGTAGTGCTCCGTGCCCGAGACGCGGAACGTCAGCTGCACCTCCGGGAAGAAGGCGGGACGGTGCGTCGCGTCGAAGTAGTCGCCCGTGGCGAAGGTCAGCCGGTAGATGCCGCCCTCGAGCCGGTCGGGCCCGAGCGCGGAGATGCGGCCGTCGGCGTTCGTCGCGCCGCTGCCGACCTCGATCCAGCCGTCCGTGGTCTGCCGGTCGAAGGTCACGCCCACCCCGACCGCCGGGGTGCCGAAGGCGGTGTCGAGCACGTGCGTCGAGACCTGGCTCATGCGGCACCGCCGAAGAGGTTCGCGAGGCGGAGCTCGGCGATGGCCCGGAGCTCGTCCTTCGCCTCCGCCGCCTCGGTCTCCTCGTCGTTCTTCAGCCTGCGCTGCAGCTCGTCGAGCACCTCCTGGTGCGATCGGCCGGCGGCGCGGATCAGGAAGACGCGACCGAACCGGTCCTCGTAGACCTCGTTGCCGCGGGCGATCGCGGCCTCCACGCCCTCGTCGTTCCGCCCGAGGCCCGCCTGCTCGCCTGCGGACAGGCGCGACGCCGTGCCGCCTCCGGTGCCCCGCTCGCCGATCCGCGGGTGATGCGCGAGCGCCTCGTCGAGCTCCGCGTCGCTCAACGACGAGGCCGCGCGCTCGCCGGCCGCCACGAGCGCGTCCACATCCGGGTACGGACCACCGGTCGCGACCTCGTCCACCCAACGCTCGACCCCCAGCGCTGCGGTGAGCCGCTCCCGGCCCTCCTGCGTCCGCGGATCGATCATCGGATCAGCCTACTGACGGGCCCTCCACGGGCACCGCGAGGCGGGCGGCGACGGGCGAGCGTGCAGCACCGGAGGCGAGACCCGCCACCACGATCAGGCCGAGCACGACGAGCAGCGCGTGCAGGACGCCGACGTGCTGCCCCACGAACCCGATCAGGGGCGGCCCGACGAGGAACGCCGTGTAGCCGATCGTCGCGACGGCGCCGACCGTCGCCGTCGCCGTCCTCGGGTCGTCGGCCGCAGCGGACATGCCGACGGGGAAGCCGAGCGACGCCCCGACACCCCAGAGCACGACGCCCGCGATCGCGATCCCGTCGACGGGGACGAACACCACGAGGGCCAGCCCGGCGACCGCGAGGACCGCGGAGACCCGCAGGACCGGCACCCGACCGAAGCGGTCGAGCACGAAGACCCCGCCGATGCGGCCCGCCGTCATCGCGGCGAGGAAGACGCTCAGCACGGCCGCACCGCCGGTGTTGTCGAGCCCGTGCCCGTCGACCATGGCGAGGCTCAGCCAGTCGTTCGCGCTCCCCTCCGCGAACGCCACGCCGAGCACGATCAGGCCGATCAGGAGCACGCGCGGGTCGGCCCACACGGCCAGGCGACTGCGCCACCCGCTCGGCGCAGGCTCCTCGCCGTGCTCGAGCGGCTGCTCGGCCGGCTGCAGGTGACGGACCAGGATCAGGGTGGCGACGAGCGCGAGCACCCCCACCGCGGTGAAGTGGACGCCCATGGGCACCCCGAGCTGCAGCAGCAGCGCCCCGAGGGCCGCGCCCGCGACCGTGCCGCCGCTGAAGGCCGCGTGGAAGAGCGGCATGATCGTCCGACCGATCGCCCGCTCGTTCGCGGCCCCGGAGAGGTTCATCGCGACGTCGACGATGCTCGCGCCGCCGAGGACGACGAGCACGAGGAAGATCGGCAGGAAGAAGGGCAGGTACGTCACGATCGGCCCGAGCACGATCATCGCGACGCTGACCGTCCCGTAGACCCACAGGATCGTCCGGGTGGCGGTGAGCCTGGCGACGATGTGACTCGCCGCGACCACCCCGACGATGGACCCGGCGCTCATGCCGAGGATCAGGAACCCCATCTCCTGCGTGCTGGCGTGCAGGAGGTCCCGCACCGCGGGCACCCGGCTCGCCCAGGTCGCGAAGACGAAGCCGGTGAGCGCGAAGATCGTGAAGACGGCGTCCCGCCACCGGCGGAGCTCGACGGACGGTCTCGTCCTGGTGGTAGGCATCGGACGGAACGGTACGGTCCGCAACCGCTTACCGACCAGAGGGAAGGGATTCGGCATGCCGGAGGTCGTGGGCCTGGTCCTCGCCGCGGGAGCGGGCAGCCGCTACGGCAGCCCGAAGGCGCTCGCCCGGACGCCCGACGGCGAGCCCTGGATCCGCCGCGCGGTGCGGACCCTGCTCGCGGGAGGCTGCGACGAGGTCGTCGTGGTGCTGGGCGCGGAGGCAGCGGACGCCGCCGCGCTCCTCCCGGCGGAGGCGCGCGCGGTGGTCACCGAGCGCTGGCGGGAGGGGCTCGGCGCCTCCCTCGCCGACGGCGTCGCGGCGCTGCCCGAGGCGGACGTCGCGCTGGTGTCGCTGGTGGACCTGCCCGGGCTCCCCCCGGCGGTCGTCGAGCGCGTGCTGGACGCGGGCAGGGGTCGCGCCGCGCTGGCCCGCGCGGTCTACGACGGCCGCCCCGGCCATCCCGTGCTGCTCGGGCGGGATCACTGGGCGGGGTTCCGCGATGCCCTGCGCGGCGACCGCGGCGGCCGCAGCTATCTCGAGACGCACGGCGCGCAGCACGTCGAGTGCGGCGACCTGTTCACGGGCGAGGACGTCGACCGGGCCGGCCCGCTCTGACCGCCCGGTTCATTTCGAAGGGGTTTCTGCCCGGCGGAGCCGCGCAGGAACCCCTTCAAAATGCACTCCGCATGCGGAGGGGTCAGGGCTCGAGCTCCTGGAGCTCCAGGTAGGTGCGCTCGACGGCGGTCACCCGGGCGGCGCCCTCGGCGCCGAGGGCGTCGAGCACCTCCCCGGCCAGCAGGCTGACGAGCGACGCCGCAGCCGCGTAGGAGTCGAACGGCGAGGCCGACTCGATCGCCACGTCGAAGCGCCAGGGGTCGTCCGTCGGCCCGAGTGAGGGGTCCACGATCAGCACCAGGTCCCCCGTCACTGCCCGCAGCCCGGCGAGCAGCCGGGCGAAGCCGGCGGGTCGGCGCCGGAGGCCGACGAGCACGACCGCGTCCCCGGGTCGCACGGCGGCGAGCTCCTCGCCGAGCGTCTGGCCGGGACCCGGCAGCAGCAGCACGCCCGACCGCCCCTGCGCGAGCGCCTGCCGCAGGAGCATGGCGAGCGGGAAGCCGGATCGGAGCCCGATCACCAGCACGCGCGGGGCAGCCGCGAGGGCACCGGCAGCGGCCGTGAGCGCGGCGCGGTCGAGCGACGCCGCGAGCGCGTGGAGATGCCGCGCGTCGGTCGCGACCTGCGCCGCCAGGCGGTCGGTGCCGCCATCGACCGGAACCGGGAGGCCTGCCGCCCGCCGTGCCCGCAGGTGCTCCCGCGCCTCGCGGGAGTCCGCGAACCCGAGCCGCCGGTAGAGCCGCGAGACGGTGGCCTTCGAGACACCGACCCGGCGCGCGAGCTCGCTCGAGTTGTACAGCGCGGACTCGTCAGGGTTCGCGCGCAGGAAGCCCGCGACCCGCTGCTCCTGGGGGCTCAGGGTCGGCCACGCCCCGTCGATCCTCGCGACGAGGCCGCGGGAGCCGGTCACGTCCGGTGCTGGTCGGCCACGGCGAGCACGGCCGCGGTGAAGGCGTCCAGGGCCGCTGCGGTGTCCGCCTCGGTGACCGTCTCGTCGGGGTGATGGCTGATGCCGTCGTTGCCGCACCGGAGGAACAGCATGGCGACCCCGGTGACGTCGGACACCGCCATGCCGTCGTGCCCGGCGCGGCTCCAGATGCGCATCGGCGCCTGGTCGCCGGTCGCCCGGATGCCGGCCTCGATCGCGGTCACGAGCGCCGGGTCGCAGGCGGTCGCGTCGGCCCGGTAGCGCTCCTCCCGCTGCCAGTGGACGCCGCGCCGCTGGCAGATCTCATGGGCGACCGCGTCGATGCGGTCCAGCGCGGCGTCGCGGGCGTCGTCCGTCTCGGCGCGCAGGTCCAGGGAGAACCGGCACACCCCGGGAACGACGTTGACACCGCCGGGGAGCGCCCGGATGCGGCCGACCGTGCCGATCGTGCCGGTCTCGATCGCGATCCGCTCGATCGCCACGACGATCTCGGCCGCGGCGACGAGCGCGTCCCTCCTGCGGGCGTACGGGGTGCCGCCCGCGTGCCCGGCGCGTCCGGTGACCTGCAGCGTGAAGCGCCGCGCACCGGCGATCGTCGTGACCGCCGCGAGCGCCCGGTCCGCGTCGAGCAGGTGGGGCCCCTGCTCGATGTGCGCCTCGAGGTAGCCGATGAGGTCCTCGGGTCGGCGCCTCGCCTCCCCGAGCCGGTCCGGGTCGAGCCCGAACGCGGACATCGCCTGCGCGACGGTCACCCCGCTGCGGTCGGCGGTGGCGAGCCAGTCGGCGCCGACGCGGCCGGCGAACGCCCGGGAGCCGAGGAGCGCGTTGCCGAACCTCGTGCCCTCCTCGTCGGTGAAGCCGATCACCTCCAGGGCGAAGGGCAGGGTGGCTGCGTCGATGCGGTCCACGACCTCGATCGCGAGGAGCACGCCGAGCATCCCGTCGAACCGGCCCGCGTCGGTCACCGTGTCCAGATGGCTGCCGAGGACGAGCGCGGGCAGCCCGTCCCGCTCCCCCTCGACCCGCCCGCACACGTTGCCGGCGGCGTCCTGCCGCACGGCCAGCCCCGCCTCCTGCATCCAGGACCCGACGAGCGCGTTCGCGGCCCGGTGCTCCGGCGAGAACGCCACCCGCTCGAGCCCTCCCGGCAGGGAGCTGAGCTCCGCGAGCGCGTCGCAGCGCGCCAGGGCGCGGAGGGCGCCGCCGGATGCGGTCACGCCGCGGCTCCGTAGACGTCCTGCGCCGCCTCCGTGCCGCCGGCCGTCGGGACCCGCACCCCGTGCCGCCGCAGCACCGCCTCGAGCGCGGCGAGGGTGGTGAGCACGGCGTCCCGCCGCGCGTTGTACCCCATCGTCCCGATGCGCCACACCCGCCCGTGCAGCGGCCCGAAGGAGGTGCCGATCTCGATGCCGTAGTCCTCGAGCAGCTCGCTGCGGACCGCGTCGCCGTGCACCCCGTCCGGGATCCGCACCCCCACCACGTTCGTCATCCGGTGCGCGAGGTCGCCGAACGGCGCGAGGCCGAGGCCCTGCATCCCGGCGAGCATGGCCTCGCCGTGGAGGCGGTGGCGCGCGACCGCGGCGGCCACGCCCTCCTCGAGCAGGATGCGCGCGCACTCGCGGGCGCCGTAGAGCATCGTGGTCGCCTCCGTGTGGTGGTTGAGCCGCTTCGGGCCCCAGTACTGCAGGATCTGCCCCAGGTCGAAGTAGTTCGATCGGATCCGCTCCCGGAGCACCGGGTCGCCCTCGCTGCGGATGCCCGCCTCGACGCTCGTGCGCGCTTCGACGACGGCGACCGCGCGCCCCGACAGGGTGATCGGCGAGGAGCCGGAGGGACCGCCCAGGCACTTCTGCAGGCCCGCGGTCACGACGTCGACGCCCCACTCGTCGGTGCGGAACGGGTTGCCGCCGAGGGTCGCGGTCGCGTCGCAGTAGAGCAGCACGTCGTGGGCGCGGCAGATCGCCCCCAGCTCCTCGAGCGGCTGCGCGACGGTGGTGGAGGTGTCGCCGTGGACCACGGCCAGCAGCTTCGGCCGCACCTCGCGGATCGCGGCCTCGATCGCCTCCGGGACGAACACCTGCCCCCACGGCACGTCGATCGCGTGCACCTCCGCACCGCAGCGCTCGGCGATCTCGACCAGGAGGTGCCCGAACCGGCCGAAGCGGGGCACGAGGACGCGGTCCCCCGGGGCCAGGAGCGAGACGAGGGCGGCCTCGATGCCCGCGCGGGAGGTGCCGTCGACGAGCAGGGTCGCGTCGTTCGCGGTGGCGAACACCTCCCGGTAGAGCTCCTGCGTCTCGGTCATGGTCGTCGTCATGAACGGGTCGTACTGGCCGACCAGCTGCGCGGACATCGCCTGCAGCACCCTCGGGTGGACCGTGATGGGGCCGGGCCCCATCAGCAGCCGGGCGGGCGGGTCGATCGGTCCTGCGGGCATCGTGCTCCTCGATCGCAACGAACGTTCCGAGCGCGATGGTATTGCAACGACTGTTTCGGGCGCGTGAACGTCGGCCGCCCCCTGCGGAACGCCGCGACCTAGGGAACGGGGAGCGCCGCGGCCCGGTGGATCAGCGCGTCGTCGCTGTGCCGCGGCCCGACCAGGCAGACCCCGAGGGGCGCCCCGTCGAGCTCGAGCAGCGGCGCGGAGAGGGCCGGCGCACCGAGCACCCCGGCCACGCAGGTGAGGCGGAGGGTCTGCGCGCGCACGGCCTCCACCGCAGCGGGGTCGGCGGTCGACGAGGGCGCGACCGATGCGGCGGACGGCAGCAGGAGGATCGCACCGTCGAGCGCGCGCGCGATCCGGTCGCGGTGCGCCGCCAGCGCCTCCTGGGCCCGGGCCGCGTCGTCCCGCGACACCCTCGACGCGACGCGGAACCGCGCGGCCACGGCGCCCGAGACCGCGCCCGGATGCATGTCGAGCCAGGCGCCGTCGGCCTGCCACGCCTCGAACGCCTGGACCACGCGGAACGCCTCCTGCGCGGATGCGACGTCCCCGAGATCCACCGCCTCCGCCTCCGTCCGAGCGGCCCACCCGAGGATCGCGTCCCGCACCGGCACCTCGAGTCCCGCCAGCAGGCCCGGAGCGACCGCGAACCGGTCGGGAGCGGCGACGGCCGGAACACCGACGGCGGAGACGCGGGCGCATGCCGCGAGCACGGCGCGATCGCGGGTGAGCCAGCCGACGGTGTCGAAGCTCGGCGCGAGCGGGAGCAGCCCGTCGCGCGCGATGCGGCCATGGGTCGTGCGCAGGCCCCAGAGGCCCTGGTACGAGGCCGGGACGCGGATCGACCCGCCGGTGTCGGTCGCGAGGCCGATGTCGGCCTGCCCGAGCGCGACGGCCGACGCCGGCCCGCTCGACGAGCCGCCCGGCAGGGCGCCGGGCACCCGGGCGTTCGGCGGGGTGCCGTAGTGCGGGTTCGCTCCCGCGATCGAGTAGGCGAACTCGTCCGTGCGGGCGATCCCGGCGACGTCCGCGCCGGCGTCGAGCAGGCGCTGCACCGCGGCGGCCGTGGCCGTCTCGACGGGCGCCTCCGCGAGCCATGCGGGCACGCCGGCGCCGATGCGGTGCCCCCGGACGGCGAACAGGTCCTTCACCGCGACGCGCCGCCCCACGAGCGGACCGGCACCGGAACCGGCCACGAGCGGGGTGCCGACCTCGCGCCAGATCCGGGAGTCGATCGCCGCCGGAGGTCCGGAGACCTGCGCGACCACCACCTGCCAGCCGGCGGCGCTCCGCCGCCAGACCTGCGTCTGCAGCCCTCGGCCACCGGCCGCGGGGGCCAGCTCCGCGACGATCGACGCCGTGTCCGGGCCGAGCACCCGCACGTGCACGGCGGCGACCCGCCGCTGCGGCGCACCGCCACGGCCGCGCCGGAACGCGCTGATCCCATCGTGGCCGACGAGCAGACCGGCGGCATCGCCGCGCATCGTCCACGGCCCGGCGGCGAACAGCGCGTCGAGCTCGGGGACGTCGTCGGCCATCAGCGCCCGCTCGTAGCGCCAGAAGGCGTCGAGCAGGCCCTCCGGCGGCGGCGCGTCGCTGTGGACCGGCGCAGCGCGCTCGGGCTCAGGCATCGAAGTCCGCGATCCGGATCCTGGCGTGCACGCCCTTCACGACGTCGACCACCTGCGAGATGTCGAAGTCGGTCGCGGCCGACAGGTAGGCGAGCGCGTTCGCGCGATCCATGCCGAAGCGGGCATGCAGCAGCTCGATCGCCGCGCGCACCGCGTGCTGCACGGCCTCGTCGAGGTCCTCGCTGAGGCCGGTCGGCACGAGGTACTCCGGCGTGAGCACGAGCGGCCCGGTCACCACCCCGTACTCGTCGAGCGCCTCGGAGCGCGGCACGACCGAGAGCCGCAGGGTCGCACGCAGCGACGCCTCCATGGCGGTGAGCGCGACCTCCCCGTCGCCCTGCGCGAAATGCGGGTCGCCGACGTAGGCGAGCGCCCCGTCGACCTGCACCGGCAGCAGGAGGGAGGTGCCCTCGACGAGGAGCTTGACGTCGAGGTTCCCGCCGTGGGCGCCGGGCGGCACCGAGTGGGGCCGGACCGAGCCGGCGACCGCGACGCCCATGATCCCGAGGAACGGCGCCAGCGGGAACCGCACGACCGCGTCGGACGACGCGCTCCTGGGCAGCACCCCGACGAGCCCGTCGTCGCCCTCGTCGACCGCGGCGAAGACACTCACCGGCTCGGCGCCCTCCGGGTACTCCCCCGGCAGCGCTCCCCTGCCGTGCCGGTTCGACACGACGCCGTACGGCACCCGCGGCTCGAGCTCGAGCACGTCGATGCGCAGCAGGTCGCCAGGCCGGGCACCGTGCACGGCGATGGGCCCGGTGACGATGTGCGGGCCGTCCGCCTCAGCGCGCTCGCACTCGGCGGCGACCCGGATCGCGTCGTGCAGCACGAGCTGCCGCGGCACGCCCTCACGCGCGAAGAACGCAACCGGGTCCCGACCCTGATCCGGCAGCAGGCCCTCGTGCGAGAGGGTGTCGACCGTCACCACGGTCCCGGAGGCGACGGACAGCACCGGCTCATCGGCCCCGCAGGGAAGCCGTCCCCACAGCACGGTCTCGGGCTCTGCGGGCAGGTAGACGGCCGCGTCCGTCCCCGGCTGCACCGCCGTCCACCCCGACAGGTCGAAGCGCATGCCGCCTCCTTGACGAGCGTCGGATCGTTCTCCTCGCGTCACGGTATCCGCAGGCGGGCTCCGACCGGTTGGATGGAGGTCCGCTCGAGGAGGGAAG
>NZ_JBQCGC010000023.1:0-41066 GCF_051956055.1 Amnibacterium sp. | reverse complement strand
CCTGCTGTTCCAGCACGTGTTCGGCTTCCCCGGCTTCGACGTGCAGGTGCCGCTGTTCGCGTTCCTGTTCCTGGTCGCGCTCGGCGTCGACTACAACATCTTCCTCACCGCGCGGGCGCGGGAGGAGCGGCTGCAGCACGGCACCAGGGAGGGGATCGTCGTCGCCCTCGGCACCACGGGCGGCGTGATCACGAGCGCCGGTGTGCTGCTCGCGGCGGTGTTCGTGGTGCTCGGGGTCCTGCCCGTGGTGGCGCTCGCGCAGATCGGGACGCTCGTGTGCATCGGCGTGCTGCTCGACACCCTCGTCGTGCGGACGCTGCTCGTGCCCGCGCTCGTGCTCATCACCGGCGATCGGTTCTGGTGGCCGTCTCCGCGCGACGCCGCCGTGCTGGAGCGTGCCCGGGCCTGAGGCTTCCGGCCCGGTCGGCCGCGGGCTCAGGCCTCCGCGGTGTGGTGGTCGTGCTGGTGGCCCGCGTCGGGCGAGCCGCCCATCTCGCGCAGCATCGGCCCCGATCCGGAGCGGAAGAACCGGATCACGAGGACCGCGGCGACCGCGAGGAACACGATGTTGAGCCAGGTCGTGTAGTTCCAGGAGATGCTCGACTCGAGGACGGCGGCGTGCCGGTCCTGCGGCACGAGGCCGAGCGGCGCGAAGACCAGCTCGATCACGTAGCCGGCGAGCACCATCGACAGGTAGAACGTGCCCGCGATGACGAGGGTGGCGCGCAGGCCGTAGTAGCGGCGGTAGATCGCCAGGATCGGCAGGATCAGCAGGTCGGCGAAGATGAAGCTCATCACGCCGCCGAAGCTGATGCCGCCGTTCCAGAGCACCGCGGCGAGCGGCACGTTGCCGACCGAGCACACGAAGCTCACGACCGCGATGAGCGGGCCGATGAGCGGTCCGAGCACGAAGGCGAGCACCGGGTCCTTCGCGAGGAACACGGTCTGCCAGAACGACGCCGGCACCCACGCGGCGAGGGCCCCGGCGATCAGCAGCCCGATGACGATGTCGCGGAGCACGGCGGCCCAGTCCATGACGAAGTAGCGGCTCGTCGCGGTGAGGCCGTCGCGGGACAGCAGGCGCCGGAGGAACGGCCCGTCGGACTGGACGGACATGTCCATGCCGGCGTGCCCCTCCATCGACCCCGCCACGCCCTTGTCGGCCTGCTCCCGCGCCGCGTCGACGACCCGGCGGTGGAGCCAGAGGCGGAACAGGAGCGCGACGAGCACGATCATGATCGGCCCGGCGATGAACTCCGCGAGCGTGAACTGCCAGCCGAGGGCGAGCGCGAGGATGATGCCGAGCTCGAGCACGAGGTTGGTCGACGCGATCTCGAACACCATCGCGGAGGTGAAGCTCGCCCCCTTGCGGAACAGCGACCTGGCGAGCGCCACCGCGGCGTAGGAGCACGACGACGAGGCGGCGCCGAGGCCCGAGGACACCGCCACCGACCTCGGACCCGAGCCGGCCATCAGCGCCGTGATCCGCTCCCGGCGCACCACCGCCTGGATCACGGCGGAGAGCGCGAAGCCGAGCACGAGGGGCCAGAGGATCTGCCAGGCCATGTTCCCGGCCATCGCCAGGGCGTCGAGGACCGCGGTGAGCACGAACATGCGCGACACCATACCCCCGAGGGGTATCCGAACGGGCTGGGAGGTGGAGGGCTCCGCGCCCGCGCGTATCAGCCCGAACCTGACCGCTATCTGCTTGCACACGCTCAACCGAAAGTGCGCGAGCGACACGCGGACACGCCGCGCACGATCCCCGCGCTGCGTAATCGGTGCCCCCCAGACTGGGGGCACCTCGTCGTCAGGCGGGGAGCAAGTCGCCAACGCCGGCGGTGTCCGGTCGTGGCCGGGCGCCGCCTGGGGAACCGGGAGCCGATCCGACGTGACGAGACGCGCGAAGACCAACCGCCATGCGGCGGGCGCGATGGGCCGCAGCACCGAATCCGCGACGGCCCAGTCGCCCACGATGGTGCTGTTCGTGCTGCTGGGCGTGCTGGGCATCATCGCCTACGGTTCGTTCCTGCTGAACCCGGCGAACCGCGGCGACCTGCTGCCGTGGCTGCTCGTGATCGGCGCCGAGTCGGTGCTCGTCGCGACCGCCCTGCTGTCGATGTGGACGATCCTCGCCGGGTCGCAGGACCCCAGGGACTACGGCTACCACCGGGCGAAGGAGCTGCTGTTCGACGGGCGCCTGATCCGCGAGTCCCGGGTCGAGGCCGACCCGCGGCTGTGGCCGCTCCGGGTGGGTGGCGAGAGCATCGACGTCGACGTGTTCATCACGACCTACGGCGAGGACGTCGCGGTGATCCGCAGGACGGTGCAGGCGGCCGTCGCCATGCACGGGCGGCACCGCACGTTCGTCCTGGACGACGGGCACTCCGACGAGGTGCGCCGGGTCGCGCGCTCGAGCGGCGCGCACTACCTCCGCCGGGCCGACCGGGCCCACGCGAAGGCGGGCAACATCAACGCGGCGCTCGCCCGCACCTCCGCCCCCTTCTTCGTCATCCTCGACGCGGACTTCGTGCCGGCACCCCAGTTCCTCACGGAGACGCTGCCGTTCTTCGCGCGGCGCAGCGTCGCGTTCGTGCAGACGCCGCAGACGTACGGCAACCTGACGAACTTCATCTCCCGCGGCGCCGGCTACATGCAGACCGTGTTCTACAAGCTGATCCAGCCGGGCCGGAACCGCTTCAACGCGGCGTTCTGCGTCGGGACGAACGTGATGTTCCGCCGCACGGCGATCGAGGACATCGGCGGCATGTACACGGCGTCGAAGTCGGAGGACGTCTGGACGTCCCTCATGCTGCACGAGCGCGGATGGCGCAGCGTGTTCCTGCCGGAGGTGCTCGCGATCGGCGACGCCCCCGAGACGATCGCCGCCTATGCCAAGCAGCAGCTGCGCTGGGCGACCGGCGGGTTCGAGATCCTGCTCACCCACAACCCGCTCGGGTTCCGTCGCCGGCTCACGCTCGA
Source organism: Amnibacterium sp. (assembly GCF_051956055.1). Lineage (NCBI taxonomy): Bacteria > Bacillati > Actinomycetota > Actinomycetes > Micrococcales > Microbacteriaceae > Amnibacterium > Amnibacterium sp. Next base: position 38,084 of record NZ_JBQCGC010000023.1, on the reverse strand, counting down.
CCAGCGGCTGCAGTACCTCGCGACCGCGACGCACTACCTGACCGGGATCGCGACCGCACTGCTGCTGCTCGTGCCGCCGCTCGAGATCTTCCTCGACCTGCGGCCGATGAACCTCGCCATCACCCCGCTCACGTGGGGGCTCTACTACGCCGGGTTCTACCTGCTGCAGATCGGGCTCGCGTTCTACGCGGTCGGGTCGTTCCGGTTCGAGACGCTGCTGCTGTCGGCGTGCTCGTTCCCGATCTACCTGAAGGCGCTGACCAACGTGCTGACCGGGAAGAAGACCGCCTGGAGCGCGACCGGCGCCGCCGGCAGCGCCTCCTCGCCGTTCAACTACATCGTCCCGCAGATGCTCACCTTCCTGTTCCTGGCGATCACGAGTGCGGTCGGGCTCTGGCGCGACCTCGACAACGGCGTGTTCACGCTCGCCTCCGCCTGGAACATCACGAACACGCTGATCATCGGCTCGTTCCTCGGGTTCGCGGCGCGCGAGTCCGCGCGCATGAAGCGCGAGGTCCGCGTCGCCAGGCGCCTGGAGCGCGTGTCGACGTCCCCGGTGTCGTCGATGCCCGGCGTGCCCGTGCTGGGCATGGCCCCCGCTGAGCAGATGGAGGGGGTCGCATGACCTGGGGGAACCGGTTCCGGCTGCTGCTCGGCGGCGTGCTCGTGCTGGCGCTGACCGCCGCGCTCACCGTCGTCTTCAACCAGCGGCAGCACAGTGCCACGAGCGAGACGGCCGCGATCACGGCCGTCGACTACCCGGTCGGCTCGACCTACGCGGGCACGGTCACCAAGGTCGCGGTGCAGGAGGGGCAGCAGGTGCAGGCGGGCGATCCGCTCGTCTCGGTGCGGAGCGCGAGCCTGCTCCACGACCTGCATCAGGGCCTCGTGACCACGAAGTCGCTCGGCTACTCGGTGTCGTCGACCGGGGTGATCGAGTTCCAGTCCGCGGTCGCCGGCACGGTGAGCGGGCTGCAGGTGCGGCCGGGGATGTTCGTCCAGGCGGGCGGCACGCTCCTCCACGTCGCGAAGGCCGGGTCGCTCACCGTCCAGGCGAAGGTGTCGCTGACGCCGACCGACTACGGGCGGCTCACCCGCGGCGCGGCCGTCGACCTGCTGCTGCCCAATCAGCAGACGGTCACGGGCCGCGTCGGCGACATCTCGGTCACGACGGTCGGGGACCGCGCGATCGCGCAGCTCGAGGTGCAGAGCTCCGCGCTGGTGCAGGGCGCGGACGACGGGCTGATCGAGCCCGGCACGCCCGTCACCGCGACGGTCCACCTCCGGGACGACGGCCCGCTCGCGGGCGCGCTGGACGCGGGGCAGGCGCTGCTGCGGAAGGTCGGTCTGTGACGGCGCGCCGCCGCGCCGCGCTCCTCCTGCCCGCCCTCGCCGCGCTGGCCGGGCTCCTGACCGGCTGCACCGGCGCGCATCAGCCGGTGACGCCGTCCTCGACGGAGGCGCCCGTTGCCGCCGCCGCCGCCCTCACGCGCGCGCTCCCATCGCTGCCGACGGGCAGCGCGCAGCAGCGCCCGAGCCGCCTGGCGGCCGGGCTGGCGGTACCGACGAACCGCTGGTTCTCCGGGCTGGTCTTCGGGGCGAAGCCCCAGCCCGTCTTCCCGATGCCGTTGTCCTTCACCGCTTCGTCGCACGGCTTCGACATCGGGCTGCCGCGCCCGGTCGCGACGGCGGACTCGATCCTCGGCCCCGCGGTCGCCGGCCTCGGCCTGCGGTTCGACGGCGCGCCGATGCGCGTCTCCGGGTACGACGCGCTCACCGTCACCTCCCGGTTCGGGGCGGCCGATGTCCTGATGGCGGAGGGCTGGCCGTACGTCGCGGTGACCGCGCGCTCGGCGCTCACCGCGCGGTTCACCACCGCGCTGCGGACGGGCCCGGACGGCACGGCCCAGGCGGTCGTGGGCGGCACGACCTACGCGGTGCGCGCACCCTCCGGTGCGGTGTCGGGGTCCCGGCTGCGCCTGGCCGCCGGGCAGCGCGCGGTGCTCTGGGCGCTCCCGAGCGGGGTGTCGGCGGCCACCATGGCGGCCGGCGCGAAGGGCGTCGTGACCGGCTCGACCGTCACGCATCACGCCGCAGGCGACCGCATCGTCACGCGGCTCGGCTACCGCACCGTTGGCGACGCGCCCACCGTGCTCGCCGCGACCGCGATGCAGCAGACCGGCGGCGCCCACTGCCGCTCGGGCGCCGTGCTCTCGTCGCTCGGCACCCTGTCGCTCTGCCGCGGCCGATCCATCACCTCCGGCGTGGCCGCGGTGACCCCCTCCGACTCGATCGATCTCTCGCACGCCTCGTCGGCGCAGCTCGCCTCAATCCGGTCGCAGCTCACCCGCGACCTGCAGTCGACGCCCGCGGAGCCCGCGGACACCTACGCAGGCGGCAAATGGCTCTACCGGCTTGCGAACCTCCTCCAGGTCGCGAAGGCGGCGCACGATCCCGCCGCTGCCGCCGACGCGCGGAAGCGGCTGCAGACGGCGCTCACCGAGTGGACCCAGCCGAAGGGCTGCGACACCCGGTCGACCCACTGCTTCGTGCACGACACCCGGATCGGCGGGATCGTCGGGCTGCAGGCCTCGTACGGCAGCGACCAGTTCAACGACCACCACTTCCACTACGGGTACTTCCTGTACGCCGCGGCGGTCGCGGCGCAGGACGACGCGGCGCTCGGCGCGCGGATCGCCCCGGTGATCGATCTGCTCGCGGCCGACATCGCCTCGCCGACCGCGCAGGACGGCATCCCCGCGCTGCGGGTCTACGACCCCTGGGCGGGCCATTCCTGGGCGAGCGGGTACGCGCCCTTCGCCGACGGCAACAACCAGGAGTCGACGTCGGAGGCGGTGAACGCCTGGAACGGGCTCGCGCTCTGGGCGTCGGCCAGGAAGGACGCCGCGCTGACGAGCACGGCGGCCTGGCTGCTCGCGAACGAGGCCGCAGCCGCGAAGGCGTTCTGGCTCTATCCCGACCTGCGGGCGTTCCCCGCGTTCCACCACGCCTTCGCGTCGCTGGTCTGGGGCGGGAAGCGGGACAGCGCCACCTGGTTCAGCCCGGATCCGGCGGCGAAGCTCGCGATCCAGCTGATCCCCATGAGCCCGGCGGCCGGCTACCTCCGCGGTGCCCGATCGTCGATGCGGGCGGACCTCGCGGAGGCGCGCACGAGCCGCAGCGGCCTGTTCGCCGACTACCTGCTCATGTACGGGGTGCTGGCCGGCGGGTCGAAGAGCACCGCGCTGCACGAGCTCGCCGGGTTGCCGTCGACGCAGGTCGACGGCGCGAACTCGAAGGCCTACGCGGCTGCCTGGATCCTGTCGCGGTAGCGCTCAGTACAGGCCGCGCGAGTAGTTCTCGGTCCGGTAGTACTCGTCGAACTGCTCGAGCGTGCGGCCGTCCGGCTCGACGTCGCGGGCGATGATCGCGCGGCGGGGGACCAGCGCCTCCGGGGCCCACGTCTCCGGCCGCCAGAGCCCAGAGCGAAGGAACGCCTTCGAGCAGTGGAAGAAGACCTCCTCGATGTCGACGACCACGGCGAGGACCGGCCGCTTGCCCTTGACGGCGAGGTCGTCGAAGAACGGGGCATCGGACACGAGCCGCGCGCGGCCGTTGATGCGCAGCGTGTCGCCGCGGCCGGGGATCAGGAAGTCCAGCCCCACGTGCGGGTTCCGCAGGATGTTCCGGTACCCGTCCGCGCGGCGGTTGCCCGGGCGCTCCGCGATCGCGATCGTGCGGTCGTCGAGCACGTGCGCGAGCTGCCCGGCCGGGTCGCCCTTGGGGGAGGCGTCGCAGCGGCCCTCCGCGTCGGCCGTCGCCATGACGCAGAACGGTGACGCGGCGAGCCACTGCCGGTCCACCTCGAGCAGCGCGGTCCGCGACTTCTCCCGCGCCCGGGCGTTCGGCTCGCCGATCAGGGCGACGAGCTCGTCCAGGGTCTCGACGGCCGTCCAGGTCTCCGCGTCCGCGATGGTCACGACTCGACCGTAGGACCGCGCGGTCCGGTCCGCACCACGACCCGCTCCGGAACCACGGGTGCGGGTCGGCGCGCCGCCGCGTCCTCCCGTACCGTGCGCGCCATGCGACCGCGTCCCTGGGTCCCGCTCGCCGTCGGCGTCGCCGCTGGAGCGATCGGGCTCGTGCCCTGGCTCATCCACGGGATGCGGCTGCCGCTCCAGAACCTGTGGGTGACGGCGCCACCGGAGGACGCGTGGCCCCTCGTCCTGCTGCCCTTCAGTCAGTACGCGCTGTCGACGCTCGCGTCCCTGCTCGTGATCGGCGGAGCCCTCGGCGGCCTCGGCGGCCGTGCGCTGCGCGGGGAGCGCACCGGCGCGCAGCGCGCCCCGCTCGCGGCGGGCGTGCTCCTGGTGCAGGTGGTCGCGCTCGTGCAGACCACGGTGGTGGTCCGGGCCGGGCTGCCCGATCGGCCGGAGACGGCGACCTACCTCGGGCTGCTCATCGCCGGGTCCCTGTTCGCGATGCTCGTGGGGCTCGCCGTCCTCCTCCTGCTCGCCGCTCCGCGACGCGCAGCCGTCGTCGTCGGTGCCGCGCTCGCGGCCGTGCTCCTGCCGTCCTGGCTCGGCGGCTTGCTCGTGCCGCCGATCACGTCCGTCACAGGACCGACCTGGATCCTCGAGGTGCCGCGGTGGCTCGCACCCATCGCCGTCGGCGTCGCGGTCGCCTGGAGCGGCGTGCGGACCCTCGGGCGCATCGCTGCGGCCGTGTTCGCGGCGCTCGCGCTCTGGATCGGGCCGCCGATCGTGACAGCGGTCACCTCCGCGGCAGGAGCGCGGGTCTACGCCCGCCTCCCCGGCGAGATGCTCGGCTTCGGCCTCGACGTCTTCCGGTCAGCGCTCCTCGCACCTGAGCTGGTCATCCCGCCGCTGCTCGTCGCCGCGGCGATCGCCGCGGTCGGCATCGTCGCGCACGGAGCGGCGCGACGGCGGCGGCCTGCTCCGGAGGCCTGAGCGGCGGCTACAGCGCGTTCAGGAACACGATCGCGCTCGCGCCGATGAGGACCGCGCCGAGCGTGGCGGCGAGCGTCCGCTGCAGGACGAAGCGGAGGCGCTGCGCGCGCTCGTCGACGAGGCGGAGTGCGGGGGATGCGGGCATGGGGAGCCTTGGGGGGAGGCGGGTGCCGGATCGGGTGGTCCGGCTCACGAACGCTCCCGCCCGCGCGCGGGTGGCGGCAAGCCCCCCGAACGGGGGTGCGACGATCGACGGGTGCCGCCCGGCTCCCTCCGCCGCCTCCGTCCGATCGCCCCTGGACTGCTCGTCGCCACGAGCCGCCGGGACCGGACGAACAGCGTCGTGCTCGTCGGGCCGCGCCGGAGCGCGATACTCGTCGATCCGGCGTGGACCCCGGAGGAGCTCGACGGCCTCGCCGCCGACCTCGCCGCCCTGCGGCTGACCGTCGTCGCGGGGATCTCGAGCCACAGCCACTTCGACCACCTCCTGTGGCACCCGGCGTGGGGCGAGGTGCCGCGCTGGGGCTCGCCCGCGACCGCGGCCGCGCCGCGGGCGCCGATGCTCGACGAGCTGGGCCCCGGGTTCCCGCCAAGCGCATTCCTGACCGCGCCCCCACTCGCCGCGCTGCCGGAACGGCTCCCGTGGACGGGGAGCCCCGTCGTGCCGATCGTCACGGACGCGCACGCCCCCGGGCACACCTCGCTGTGGCTCCCGCGGCTCCGCGTGCTCATCGCCGGCGACCTGCTGAGCGACATCGAGCCCCCACTGCTGTCGGAGGTGGACCCGGACGGCGTCGCCTACCGCGCCGGGCTCGACCGCCTCGAGCCGTTCGCGGCGCGGGCCACGCTGGTGATCCCCGGGCACGGCTCTCCGGGCGGTGATGCGCTCGCGCGGCTCCGGCGCGACCGCGAGCGACTGGCGATGCGCGCAATCGACGCCGACCGGTAACACCGGTGAAACGCGGAAGGAGGAGCATCTCGCTGAGCGACCGCTGAGAGGAGTCCATCCGTGACCGCAGTGACCGAGCCGGGCGCTGCGCCCGCCGCACAGGAGTCCGCGAAGCTGCAGCGGCACTTCGGCCGCTTCGACATCCTGTTCTTCCTGATCTGCACGATCGTGGGCGTCGACACGATCGCCTCGGTCGCCTCCTCCGGGGGCGAGGCGTTCACCTGGATGCTCGTGTTCGCGGTGGTCTTCTTCGTGCCGCAGGCCCTGCTGTTCGCGGAGCTCGGCAGCGCCTTCCCGCAGGAGGGCGGCCCGTACATGTGGACGCGGATGGCGTTCGGCCACCTCGCGGGCGCGATCAACAACTTCATGTACTGGGTCACGAACCCGGTGTGGCTCGGCGGCACGCTCGCGATCAGCGCGATCGCGGCGCTCCAGACCTTCTTCAACGACGGGAACGCGTACGGCACCCCGGTCGTGCTCGTCGTCTCGATCGTGTTCATCTGGATCGCGGTGCTCGCCGCGGTGCTGTCGTTCCAGATCGGCAAGTGGATCACGACCGTCGGCGCGTTCGCCCGCTTCCTGCTGCTCGGCCTGTTCACGGTCTCGGTCGTCGTCTACGCCGCCGAGCACGGGCTCCACGGTCTCGGCGCCTCCTCCTTCACCCCGACGATGGGCGGATTCGTCGCGCTCGTGGGCGTGCTCCTGTTCAACTACGTCGGCTTCGAGCTGCCGTCCGCGGCGGGGGAGGAGATGCGGAACCCGAAGCGGGACGTGCCGTTCGCGATCCTCCGCTCGGCGATCGCCTCCTTCCTCCTGTACGCGGTGCCGATCCTCGGGATCCTGCTCGTGCTGCCCGCCGACAAGGTGACGAACTTCGGCGGACTCGTCGACGCGATGAAGAGCGTGTTCACCGTCTACGGCGGCTCGATCGCCGCCGACGGCGCGGTGACCCTGACCGGACTCGGCCAGGCGCTCGGCGACGTCGGCGCGGTGTTGTTCGTGCTCTGCGTGCTCACCTCGGGTGTCACCTGGATCATGGGCTCGGACCGCGCGCTCGCGGTGTCGGGCTACGACGGCGCCGCGCCGCGCTTCCTCGGGGTGCTGAACGCGAAGCTCGGCACGCCCGTGCGGGTCAACGTGTTCAGCGGCGTCGTCTCCACGCTGGTGCTGGTCCTCGCGCAGGTGATCACGCAGGGGAGCGCGGCGAAGTTCTTCGGCGCCGTACTCGGCGTCACGATCTCGACGACGCTGATCAGCTACCTCCTGATCTACCCGTCGCTCTGGAAGCTCCGGAGGACGCATCCCGACGTGCCGCGGCCGTACCGGATGCCGTTCCACCGGCCCCTCACGATCGTGCTGATGGTGCTGCTCGCCTTCACCGTGCTGCAGCTGATCGCGCCGGGAGCGCCGTTCGGCTGGTTCGGCGCGGACTACCGCCCGGACGGTTGGAAGGCGAGCGAGGCGGGCCTCTACCTCGCCACGGAGCTCATCCCCGTGCTCGTCTTCATCGGCATCGGGGTGCTGTTCTGGGCGCTCGGCGCGCCGACCAGACGGGCGAACGCCCTGGCGGAGGGTCGGGAGGAGTCGATCGTCTTCGGCGCGCTGCCCGAATCGGTGGCGGACGAAGGGCTCGCGGTCGAGTAGCCGCGCTCCGGGGAGCGAATTGGCGTGCCCCTCCGGTCCACGGGCGCCCGATCGGGGGATGATGGCCTCCTCGAGGCCGTCAATAGGCTGCATCGAGCGCGAAAGGAACTCGATGTCGTCGTCTTCGTCGAATGGTTCGTGGCCGGAGCATCACCTTGCGGACCCCGAGCTGATCCTTCTCAGTGTGGGCGTCTCTCCATGTCGATGACCGGACCGCGCGACTGGGCGCCGGAGGAGCCAGCAGCCTCGCTCCCTCCTGACCACCCCGCCTGGCAGCGATACGCCAGCGGGCAGCAGGCTCCGATCTCCGGCACGCGCCTCCCTCCGCCGAGGCGGGCGCGGGTGCGGCGCCCGTGGGGCCTCGCGCTGCTCTCACTCCTCGCAGGCGTCGCCGCGATCGCGGTCGCGCTCGGCCCGCTGCTCGCCTCGAGCGGGGGCGTTCACGGCTTCGCGTTCTCGACGATCGGCGTGGGCGCGATCCTGATCGGCCTCAATGCGCTGCGCCGCAACCGGAGGGCGCCGAGCGCGGGCGTGCTCGCGACCGCGGTCGCGGGCATCGGTGCGGGAGCCATCGGCAGCGTGGCGATGCTCGGCATGCTCGTGACCTCGCCGGGCGGTCCCACGCTGCTGCCCTTCGCCCCTGCCGGACCGGTCGTCGCGGGCTCGACCGGGCAGTGGGCCGCGTCGACGACCCAGGTGACGCTCACGTCGGTCGCGGTGGTCGGGGTCGGACCGACGAAGCAGGTCGTGGTCGGCAACGGCGGCTCCGTGCGTCTCGCGGCCGGCTACTCGTTCCGCTCCGCGACGTCGAACCCGCAGCTCGACGTCCGCCTCGAGCGCCGGGTCGCCGGAGGCGGCTGGACCGCGACCGGCATCGAGGCGACCGTCGCGCCGAACGCGCCCCTGACCGCTGCGACGCCCGCGTACTCGACGACGCTCGCGACCGAGGCGGTGCAGTACCGGTTCGCCTCCGGCACCTCCGCGTCCGCGCCGGTCTCGGTCGTGTACGAGAACCAGCACCTCTACACGGGCATGGCCGCCACGATCTACGCCGACGCGGCGCCCTACTGCCCGAACACCGCGGTCGAGATCGCGCACCTCGGCGGGCGTGAGGCCGGCGACTACGCGCCGGGCGCCCTCCTGATCCGCATCAGCACGGCCGTCGGCGTCAGGGCCAACCTGACGCGGGCGTCCCAGCGCGCGCTCGCGCTCCACGAGTGCTCGCACGAGCGCCAGTGGCTGAACTACGGCGGGTCCCAGGAGGGGTACGCGCAGATGAAGGCGGCCGCGGCTGCGGACTTCACGGTCGGCGACAACGGCGCGCCGCCCATCGAGCACGCCGCGGACTGCGGGGCGATGGCCCTGGAGCCGAACGGCTACCTCGGCTACGGCGGGTTCTGCACCCGGGCCGAGCTGAACGAGGGCGCGCGCCTCCTCAACGGCCAGGAGTACTGACCCGCGGGCTGGCGCCCTATGCCGGCCGAGCTCCGTCCTCGCCGCGGGTGACCGCCTCCAGCACCTCGGCCAGGAGCGCGTCGGTGTCGGCCTTGAGCTGGGTGAGCCGCTGCTTGCGCTCGTGCCCCTCCTGCGCCTCCACGAGCCGGAGGCCGCGCTCGAGCCGATCGGCACGCAGCACGTAGCCCTCCGCGTCGATGCGCTCGTCCGCGGTCTTCGCGTCGCGCGCCACGTCCCGGATGATGCCGAGCGTGCCGGCGATCTTCGCGGCATCGCCGTGCCGGTGCTGCACGTCCTCCATCTGCTGCGGCACGTCGCGCAGGCGTGCGCGGAACCAGGCCGGGATGCCGGGGTTGTCGTGCGCGAACTTCGTCAGGACGGCGACCGCGCCCGCGACGCGGGGTCCGTACTTCAGGATCAGCGGCCCGGCCTTCGCGGCCATCGCCAGCACGGCGCGTGCGGTTCCCGGCATGTGCCGCTCCTCGTTCCTCGCCGACCGTCGCGGCGGCGCGGAACCATCGTGCGCGACCGCCCTGCGGGAAGCCTGCGGTCGCGACCGTCTCTGGTCCGCCTTCAGCGGAGTGCGGCCACCGGCGCGACCTGCAGCTGCGACCGGGCGTATCCGCCGATGTACAGCGTCCCGCTCGCCGCATCGAGATCGAACGAGATCGGCTGCTGCACCGTGGGGATCGTGCCGTCGAGCGCCGGCCGACCTGCCGAGTCGACCCGGAGGCGCGCGACGAGGTTCGTGTTCGACAGCGCCGTGTAGATCGTGCCCGTGGCCGGGTCCCCTTCGATCCAGAAGGCCCGACCGGGCACGGCGGCGCGACCCAGCTCCTTCGGAGAGTCGGCGAGGTCGTAGGTGAACACCGCGTTGCCGCGCACATCGCACACCGCGACCCGGCTGCCGCCGATCGGGGTGACGTGACTCGGGCCCTCGCCGGCGGGGAGCGCCGCCAGGAGTCGGAGCGTCGAGGCGTCGTAGACGAACAGCGTGCTCGTGGCGACGTCCACGACCGCGACCCGCCCGTCGACGGCGGTGATCCCACCCGGCTGTACCGCCTCCGTCAGGTCGGTCACGAGCTTCCCGTCCCGGATGGCACGGACGCCGTGGCCGTACTCCTGCGAGACGAAGACCGTGCCGCCCGTGACGACTGCCTGATGGGGCTGCTTCCTCGTCGGCCAGGAGGCCACGACCTGGAGCGAGGGGAGCGCGAGCTCGAAGAGGGTCGCCTTGTCCTCCGCCGGGAGCAGGAGGGGGCCGGTGGGGGAGGCGAGGTCGATCATCCGGGCGGATCCCGGGACCTCGGCCGTGGTCACCGCGGAGGCCGCGAGATCCACCACGACGAGCTCGTGGCGATGTCGGGCCGCGAGGTAGACGCGGCCCACTGACGGCGCGACGGCGACGCCCCACGGGTGGGTCCCCGCGGGGAGATCGATGACGTGCCCGACCGGTGCCTCGGTCGGCACGGGTGCCGTGCCGGGCTCGGCTGCACCGGTGATCGGGCGGCCGCCGTAGCCGGTTCGGGCCGGAACCGGACGTGCGGGCGCGCCTGTGCAGCTCGAAAGCGCGGCCGTGACGAGGCCGGCGCCGCCGAGTTGCAGGACCGAGCGCCGGCTCGGTGCGGCACCGGATCCCAGCCGTGCGCGCATGCCACCTCCGGCCCGTGAGGGGGCCAGCGTAGGTTCCGCCCGCGCGAGCGAGGTGCGGCCTGCGCGATGCGGCCCGACTCGGAGCCGGGGGCTGGTCAGAAGGGGGTGTGCTCCGTCTCGTCGGTGGTGCGGATGCGCATGGCGGTCTTCATCACCTGCACCCCGCCCCACTTGGTGCGCCAATAGGGGGTCCCGTCGGCCCCGATGCGGACGTCGGCGAACCCGGCGTCCTTGGCCTGATGGGACCTGCGGCAGAGGATCTGGAGGTTCTGGTGCCGGGTGCGGCCGTCGTGCTCGAACCGCTGGACATGGTCGATATCCGCCCGGTGGGCGGGGAGCCCGCACCCGCATCCGCAGGTCGGTTGCCGCAGATGCAGCAACTTCTTCAGCCCGGCGGGGATGTACCGCTCGTGCGAGTCGAACTTGAGGATCACATCGTCGACCGGGTCGATGACCGCGCGGGTCCAGGTCGCGGTGTGCGCGACCAGGGTCCGGGCGGTCTCGGCATCGATCGTGCCCATCCCCGCCACCTGCCCCGGAGCATCCCCGGCACCGGTGGCGGTGTTCGCGGGGATGGTGACCAGGATCGTCGCGTCGATCAGCTTCCGGGACGCATCCCCGTCCCCGCCCTCCCCGGTCTCGCCGAGGCGTTCGAACGGGTACGACGGCCCACCCGCCTCAGGCCCCCTCATGCACCCCGTCAGCAGCGCATCGATCGCGGAGTCGACCATCAGACACCCCAGGGTGCGGCACTCCCCGTCGCGCCCGTGCGCGGCCACGGCGTGCTTGCGGATCCGGTCGTACACGGCCGCGATATCGATCGCGGTGGAATGGATCTCCAGCACCGCCTGCCCGTCCTGCGTCGCCCGCGCCCGCACGAACCGCCGGTTCGTGGCCTCCGTATGCCGCTCCGTGGTGGTCTCCGGCTCCAACTCGTCGCGGAGTTCGTGCAGTTCCCGCTCGACCGCCCGCACCCGCTCCGTCTGGATCAGTTCCGCGGCCTTGGCATCGAACACCCCGTAATGCGTCGGAGGGAGGCCGATCGCGATCGTCCCGGCCGCGACCGCGGCGTCCTCCGACGCCGCCCCACCCAGGAACACCGCCCACGTCGCCGGGAGGTGGTCCCGCAGCATCCGCGCCGCGTCCAACCGCCGTTGCACCGCGGAACGGGTCACCCGCAACTCGTTGGCCTGATGCAGCAGGAACCCAGTCACCACCGGGTCATCCGGACGCGGCATCGACCCGGTCTGCTCCTGCTCCTCCAACAGCATCGCGTCCATCCCCGCGAGCATCAGATGCAGCCGGACCGCCGCGGCGGCGTTGACCATCCGGTCCGCGTGCTGCAGCGACTTGGTGAAGAGTTCCTCCCGCGCATCGAGCGCGGCGAACGGATCCTGGGGCTCTGCGGGCGGTGGGGATCCGCCCTCATCAGTGGGATCAGACATGCGAAAATCTCACCACGCCCCACCGACAGCGATTCGAAGCCGCATTCGATCCGCAATCGAGTCGCTGGAACCGGACGGGTGAGGACTCGCAACTCCCCGGGCAATCTCAGCGGCCTCAATCGACCCGGTGTCCCTCTAGCTGCACCGGCGGGAAGCCGCCAGCGGTAGCGGTCCCCGTCAGCCGGTCGCCGATCACGAGTGCGTCCACCGTGATGCCGACGGGGAACGGGAACGTCAGCTGCTGGGTCCATCCCACACGGAGGCCGTCTCCCTCGGGCGCCGTCCGCATCGCCGGCACCGGGATGCGACGTCCGTGATAGCTCGCCTCGACTGCGCCGTCCTCGCCGATGTGCACGTCGAAGCGGATCCGCCCGACGGGGGTCGGCACCTCGACCTCCCACTGACCGCTCGCGTCCATGAGGGGAAGTGAACGCCGCGAAGGTTGAGCCCAGCTCAGGTGTGACGGCGTCGCGGTGGCGGACGGCGCGGAACGTTCGTTCCGGACCTCCGGGGAGAGCCGGTGCCAGGGTTGGGCACGCGATCTGCCTTGAGCGCGGACCTTGCTCAGCCCGTCTCAGCTCACGATCATCGGACGATGATCGTCGTCGACGTGCACGAGGCGAAGACAGGGCTCTCGAAGCTGATCGCGAAGGTCGAGGCCGGTGAGCAGGTCGTCATCGCGCGAGCGGGCAAGCCGGTCGTGGAGCTGGTGATGCACCGCTTGCAGGGGATCCGGTTCGGGACCGCAGCAGGACTGATCACGATCAGGGACGACGCGTTCGCTTGGCCCGACGAGCAGATCGCACGGCAGCTCTACGGCGACGAGTGAGGCGCTGTTCGACACGTGCGCTGCGCTCTGCATCGTTGCGCGCGGGGAGCGGCTCGGCTGGGACGCCCGGTGGCTCCTTGAGCACGCGGACGGCGTGGAGTTCTCGTCGATCGCGGTAGCGGAGCCGAATCAAGGCGATGCTGGGCAAGCTCGCGGTACCGGAGGACCTGCTCACCCGGATTGATCAGGCAGGTCTCCGTCCTGCTCCGTACTCAGGAGCAGCAGCGGATGGGCTCGAGGGGTGCGACCCTCGTGCCTCTTCGACCGCACGTTCCTCGCGCAGGTCGTTGCGATGAACACGCAGTTGCGCACTGCGGACGAAGTCCTGCTCGCACTCCACGCCGCACCCGGTGATCGACGCCCGCTCCTGAGGGGAGAACGCGAAAACCGAGCGCCACACCGGGGCGTAGACCTTCGTGAACCGCACGGCTCTTATTCAGTATCGCTGACAGCGGCGCGCCGCACCCCGCCGTGCATGAATTGAACATGAACTACCCGCGTCATCGAACGGCGGGAGAACAGACATGGCTGACGACATTCAGCTCATCAGCGACGGCGACGGAGTCGCAGTGATCGGCGAGTGCTCCGCCGTCGAGCGCTTCTTGGCGTCAGAGCGGCTCGATTCGTCGAAGCTCGATCAGCGGGCTCTGAGCGAGTTGTCGCTTCTGGCGATCGGTGTGGCAGGGGCAGCGGTGCAAGCCGGAGGTGCGATTGCTTCGCAAACTGGCCGGTGGGTGCAGCTGACCGAGGAATCAGCCTCCCTCCTGCACTCGCTCGGGCCGGTGACCAACTCGGCGAGCGGACTCATGATCGGCGTCGTTCGGGGCGATCACGGTCAGTGGCAGAAGATGCTGGAGTTCACTCAGCTGGGGTCCGGCGCGCTCAACCCGATGGTGATCTCCAGCGCGGGGGCCGCGTTGGCTCAGATGGCGATGATGAAGAAGCTGGATGAGCTGAGCGACTACCTCGCGGTCATCGACCAGAAGGTCGACGACGTGCTTCGCAATCAGAAGGACGGCGCGCTCGCAGACATGATCGGTGTCGATCTGATCGTCGATGAAGCAATGGCCATTCGGACAGAAGTTGGCCGCGTCTCCGAGATCACCTGGTCGAAGGTGCAGGCGGTCGGAACGACCGTCGCGCGAACACAGGCGTACGCGCTGCGGCAGCTCGACGGACTGGCGGAGAAGCTGGAGCGCATCACCGACGTCGACGAACTCGCGAAGGTCGTTCCGTCCACGGAGGTGAAGTCGAAGGAGTGGACCGCAGTGCTCGTCCACTGCTTCCGGCTGCAGGAGGCAATCGCGGTTCTCGAGCTCGACCGCGTTGCCGACGTGGCGCCTGGCGACCTGGAGCAGCACCGGATAGGCCTCAAGACTGCTCAGCAGAACCGGTTCGAGCTGATCACGACGAGTACCGAGCGCCTGCTCGAGCGGATGAACGCGGCGGCGGCGCGGGCGAATAAGTGGGTGCTGCTCAACCCACTGAAGTCGCCCGCAATCGTCGATTCGACGAACCGAGTCGCCGCAAGAGTCGTCGAGCTGCATCAGTTGCTCGGGATCGGTCGCGACGACGCTTCGATGGAGGTCCGCCGATGGAGGGGTGCCGTCGGTGACTTGAGGTCGCGTGCAGTCGAAGCGGGCTCTGAGGGCGTGGGCCTCGGTGCGCGCGCCGGTGCGAGGGCGCTGGGCCGGGCCCGTTCCTTGACGAACAAGGTCGCCGCGGGCATCGCGGAGCGCACAGCCGAACGGCCTCAGGGGCAACTCGAGGAGTGAACGATCAGGAGGAGCGCAACTTCGAGGCTCGGAAGCGCGGGAACCGTCAAATCACTCCGCCAGCATCCATACCCGGCGAAGGGGGACTCGAGCAGTGATGTCGTCAGGCAGGCGGTCGTAGAGGGCGAGCATCTTGTCGATGACGTCCGTCTTCGGCTGGGAGCCGGGGAGTGGACCGATGACACCTCCATGGCGATCCCGCTGCTCGAGGTCGCGGCTCGCGGGCAGCGCTTCGACGCCGCGGCCCTCGACCACGTCGCGACGCGCTGGCTCGAGTGGAGCCGCGACGCGAAGGACGTCGGCAATCAGACCCGCGCGGTCCTCGGCGCCGGGCGCCGCGTCGGAACGGGGGAGGCGCTGCTCGAGGAGGCGCGGTGATTCGCAGACACGCACTCGCGATCGGCCGGCAACGGCTCGCTCATGCGCACCGCGCCGGTCGTGCTCGCCTACCTCGACGACGAGGCCGGCTTGGTCGAGGCGGCTCGCCTCGTCAGCGACCTCACCCACGCCGACCCGCTCGCCGGCGACGCCTGCGTGCTCTGGTGCCTCGCGATCCGCCGCGCGGTGAACACCGGCGAGCTGGACCTCAAGGCCGGTCTCGACGCGCTCCCGTAGGATCGCCGCTCCGAGTGGCGTGCCCGAATCGACGACGCCGAGCGGATGCAGCCTCGCGACTTCCCCTCGAACGGCTGGGCCGGCGGAGCGCTCCAGGCCGCGTGGTCGGCGATCACGCATGGCAGCTCGCTCGTCGACATCCTCGAGCGCGCGGTCCGCGGCGGCAACGACACGGACACGGTCGCGGCGATCGCCGGCGGTCTCGCGGGGGCCGTGCACGGCGCTTCCGCGCTCCCGGCCCGGTGGCGCCGCATCCTGCACGGGTGGCCCGGCCTGACCGCCGATCAGCTGACTCGGATGGCCGTGCTCGCGGCGCTGGGCGGCAAGCCTGACAGCAAGGGTTGGCCGAGCGCGGTCGTCTTCCCGACCAACAGCCGCAGGACCCTTGTGCAGCACCCGCACGACGACGGGGTGTGGCTCGGATCCCTCCGAGCTCTCGAGGACCTGCCGACGGAGATCGACGCCGTCATCTCTCTCTGCCGCGTCGGCAGGAAGCAGACCGACCGCGAGCAGGTCGAGTTCTGGCTGATCGACGAGGACGGACGCAATCCGAACCTCGATTTTGTCCTCCGCGACGCGGCGGACACCGTCGCGGCGCTGCGAGCCGAGGGCAAGACCGTGTTCCTCCACTGCTTCGAGGGGCGGAGTCGCACACCCGCAGTCGGTGCCAGCTACTCGGTGCTGCACTGCGGAAAGTCGCGCGAAGTCGCCCTCCGTGAGGTGACCGCGGTCCTGCCCGAGGGCGCGCCGCAGCGCTTCCTCCAAGACGCGGTTCGCTGGCTCGAGACCGTCGAGTGGAGCTGACCGTGACGTTCCATCAGCCCTACCGAGTCAGATCAGCGCTTGAGGCTTCCCGCGGACCGGCCTTCGACACGCGTTCCGGTGACACCCGTCGGTGTGCCACAGATGTCCGCCGTGGCTGGTAGACCTTTCGCGAGCGGTCAGCGCGGGAGACCGCGCGGACGGGTGGGTACCGTCGCGAGCCGCTCATGGGCTGCGGGGAAGGCGGGCGAGCTGTGCTCGAGACCAGGTCGACAGGGTCCTTGAATGAGCATCGGCGCCAGCCGGGGTCGCCGTCACTAGGTGCGTTCCGGTTCATCGATCTCTTCGCGGGTCTAGGGGGCTTCCATGTCGCCCTCGAACGACTCGGGGGCGAGTGCGTGTTCGCTTCCGAGTGGGTTCCGGCGCTGCAAGCTCTGTACCAGCGCAACTTCGGTGTGGCCGTGCACGGAGACATCACGAAGGTCGATGTGGCCGAGATCCCGGCGCACGACTTCCTAACCGCAGGATTTCCCTGCCAGCCCTTCTCGAAGGCAGGCGAGCAGCTCGGATTCGATCACACCCTGCAAGGGCAGCTCTTCTTCGAGGTGCTACGGATCCTGGAGGAACGGAGGCCGAGCGCTTTCGTCCTCGAGAACGTCCCGAACCTGCTGAAGCACAACAGTGGTGACACGTTCGCTTTCATGCGCAAGCAGTTGGAGCGGCTCGGGTACGACGTGGCGGCAGAGCGTCGATCTCCGCATCAGTTCGGCATCCCTCAGGTCCGCGACCGCCTGTACATCGTTGGCGCCCAGGACTCTCTGGGCGAGTTCCGCTGGCCGGAGCCGGAGACTACCGACACCGACATCAATTCCGTTCTCGATGTGCTCCCGAGCGACGCGAGGCAGGTTCGAGGCAGCGCGTTGACAGCCCTCGAGGTCTGGCAGGACTTCCTGGATCGGGCACCAACCGGAACTCGACTTCCCTCGTTCCCGCTGTGGGCGATGGAGTGGGGAGCGACCTATTCGTTCGAGGAGTCGTCTCCTTGGGAGCAGCTCCGCGAAGGCGGCCATGAGAGCTTCCGAGGGGTCTGGGGATCCTTCTTCCAGCGGATTCAGGGTCTCAGCGACGAGGAGGTCGCGGATCTGCTGCCCACCTACGCGATGGCGCGTACCCCGACCCTCCCTGCATGGAAGCGGCAGTTCATCCGACAGAATCGCGACTTCTATCTGGAGCATCAGTCATGGATCGCCCCGTGGCTGCCGCGTCTCGAGGGCCTGCCTACGAGCTTCCAGAAGATGGAGTGGAACGTGAAGGGTGGGCGTCTGTCACTGGAGGATCACGTGATCCAGATGCGAGCGTCGGGTATGCGGGTGAAGCGCGCGACCAGCGCCCCCGCACTCGTAGCGATGACGGACTCCCAGGTCCCCATCATCGGTTGGGAGCGGCGTTACATGACCCCCAGGGAGTGCGCGAAGCTCCAGGGCCTTCAGGGAATCCAGCTGCCCGCAAGCGAGAAGGACGCGTACCGAGCTCTCGGTAACGCGGTGAATGCGGACGTCGTTGAGCGAATCGCGGCACACCTCCTTCAACGGTCAAGCGCTCAGCTGCGCCCCCACGACGCGCGCTCAGCTGCGCCTAGCGCTGTCGGATGATGCGTTCGCCGAAGGCGTCGACGAGTACATCGATCAATTGCGCAGCGACCGCTTCGTCGATCTGGATCGTCTGACTGACCTTCGGTTGAGATTGGCGTCCGTCGGACCCGTAGGTCGAGATCTGTACCAGGGCTTCAGGTCCGCTTCCGGCGATCGCCCATGTCGCGTCGACCTCGGTCGGGTGAGCCTGCGCAGCAGCGCGTCGAAAGGTGAAGGTCCGGATCTTGGCCACGTTCAGAGGGTACGAGTCGTTCTGGTAGCGGCGTCGATAGCGTCGAGGCATTCCTCGACGGCCGCGACAGCATCGTTGACGCGCTCATGCTCGCAGAGCCTGAGCACCTGCCAGCCGGCACCACGCAGCGCCGCATCGGTGTCGAGATCACGAGACCTGTTCTGCTCGATCTTCGACCCCCAGTAGGCGCTGTTCGAGCTCGGTCGTGAACCGTGGAAGGCGCAGCCATGCCAGAAGCAGCCGTCCACCATGACTGCAAGCCGGCGCCTGGTGAAGGCGATGTCGATCGATCGCCGAGGACGATCGGGGACGGGGAACTGGACGCGGAACCTCAGCCCGCGCGCATGCAGCGCAGATCGGAGGGCGAGCTCGGGCCGAGTGTCTCGTCGCCGATTGCCCTGCATCGTCGCTCGAGCGGCAGGGCTGGATGCCCACGACTCGTAGTCGCGGTGAGACAGCGGCACGACGAGATCTTCTCAAGCCTCTCCGCTGGTCGCGATCAGCGAGGCCTCGACTCGACGTCCATCAGTGCCGGTAATCCCGACTGTCCGAAACGGCCGCGAAGCGCCACCGACGCCTCATGCGGGTCGATCCCGAGCAGGCGCAGCGTATCGAGAGCGATGGTGGAGATGTATGACCACTGCGTCGCAGTCTGCGTCTTCTCGAGCCGAGCCCAAGAGGGCTCGTGCAGCGTCGCGCGCAGAAGGTTCGTCCGCGCGTCTCTCATCCGGGCCACGATGTCGTCGCCGAGCACCGTCACCGCAGCGGCGATCGCCACCAGCGTGCCCACGAGCGGCAGCTCCTGCCACTGAGCACCGGTTCCGCCGTCCTTGAACGTCGGCGACCAGGCCTCAGGCATCTGCTCGACCAGGGCGGCGGCTCGTGAGAGCACGGCGAACATGTCCCGCAGTCTTGCCGCGTCTCGCAGCGCATCGTTCGGGTCCTTCTGCACCCGACGGAGGAACGAGTTGATCTGTGCAGCCGTGGAGAGCCGACGCGCCCTCCCGGTGTCGTCGCGCGAGTCGTTGACGAGCAGTGACGCGGTCCAGGAGAGCACCTTCGATCGGCGATATCGGACCGTCCCAAATCCGAGCGAAGTGAGCGCTGCGGACAGCGGCCGGATGGATGCCCACCTCGTCGAGAGGAAGGGCGCAACGTTCTCGAGATCGTTGCTGTCACCTGAAGCGACCAGAACACCGCGCATGAGGTCGAGATCGTGGAACAGCGCGTTCCTGATCTCCTCCGCGTTGAGGTGCTTGCCCTGCTTGTTGTAGAGGTTGAAGACCTCATGGATCTGCGTGTGCGACGCGCGGAGGTACTCGATCACCGGGATCTTGTACTCGGTGACCCGCTCGAAGAGGTCTGCGATCTCGATCCGCTCCTCGGCGACCTCGACCGTGTCGTTGCGGATCTGCGAGTAGTACTTGCCTCGGAGCGGCTCCAGAGCGCCGCGGAGACCGGCACCGAGGCGGAACGGGAAGTAGAGCTCCTTCTCCACGCCAGCCGTGAGCGCTTCTCCGGTGATCGTCTTCCACATCGACCGGAACCGGACGTAGTCCTGCTGAAACGGGGTGAGCAGATCGACCCCGTGCTCCAGGCCGACCTCCTTCACCGTCCTGATCGCGTCCGGGTGGGATCCGATGAATCGCAGGATCGAGGTGAGCCGCTGCTTGCCGTCGACTACTTCGTATGGTGCAGCGGGATCGTGCTGAGGCTTGAGGACGATGACCGAGGGCAGGGGGATGCCTCTGAGGATCGATTCGATGAGCAGCTGAGCGTCCGCGATGGGCCAGACGTCGCCGCGCTGGTACGAGGGACTGAGATTGAGCTTTCCCCGGAGCGCCCGACTGCTGAACTCGTTGATGTTCCAGACCGCCGCCTTCGCTGCGATCGGATCGGAGGAGGACTCGATAGGGAGGCCGTCCTCGTCGCTCACGAGAGCGATGCCTGGGTCAGCCTCCTCCTCCTGCCCGAGCACCTGGTCCTCCTGCGAGCGGAGGTAGCGGTACAGGGCTCGATCGAGGAGGTCATGCAGCCGCTCGAGCGCGGCATCTGTCAGAACGAGGCCCGTAGGGGCGCCGATGAAGGCGTCCGCGGTCGCCGAGAACTGCAAGGACCTCGCGATGACTCTGGAGAGCAGGTCGCGGCTGTGGAAGGGCAGCTCCTCGTCGAAGCCGAGCCACTCCTCCACCTCCGCCAGGCAGGATGCCCAGGAGGACTCATCCCATCGCACATCCCTCGCGAAGAGCCTGCTGCTCAGTCGGGGGGCGCCGTCCGGTCCGCTCTCCGCGAGCGATAGGCGTTCGATCAGCTTCGCCGTCCGACGTTCGAGCGCCGAGCGATCCGCGTCGTCGAACTGGCCGGATGCGGGCGGACGAGTGCTGTCGTCGAGAAGCGTCATGGCCGAATTCCCTCGATTGCGAATGGTGCTGCTTGCACTGGACCACAATTTGACAGGGAATTCTGCCCCCAGGAGACGGGTGACACGCCGACGGCGTGAAAGGTCTGCTGGATCCGCGTCTGCAATTAGTCTGCTTTCGGCCACGGCGCAATGGAGGTTGGAGCTGTATTGACTGATCCCGGTACGTCATCTGCATGGTCGCGATACGACCGCTGGACTGAAGCCATCGCTGATGTCGTATTCGCGCGTCGGTCACGCGCCGGGCGCCCGGTCTACCTCGACCTCGAACCCGAGGTCCTGGAGCAGCTCGGTCGGCGCATGTCGCTGTCGGAGGAGCAGGACGTCGTCCAGGTGCTGAGGGACGACGTTCGTCGTACGACCGACAGCGGCTCTGCGCACGCGTTCCGGCCGCATCTGCGGCGCTACCTCGTGTGGCGCAGATCGAGCCTCAGGACGACACCGCCCGTGCTTCCGCTGCTCGCACTCTTCAGTCTCGCTGCTGAGCAGATGGGAAGTGGGGACGGCATGTCTCCCACGAACTACTATGCGCGGCTCGTCCACCTCATCGGCGGCGACGTGCAGTCGGTGGCCGCGAGCTACCGCGACGTGGCCGAGCGGCTGTGGGGTGGGCTGAATCTCTGGCTTGAGCGGAACGAGGGCGAGCGGGGGCTGCCCACAGCGTTTGCGCTCGGACATCGGCATGTCGGGCTCGCGGTCTCCCAGGCCCTGGTCCGCGAGACGGACCGGGAGCGGCTCCATCTCTTCTTCGAGCAGTTCGGCCTCTCGCCGACCTCTGTCGTGCCTCCCCAGGAGTTGGACCCGCTGCTCGACTCGTGGATCCGCACGAGTGGCTCCGCGGGGATCAGCCTGGCGCGGCTGTGGGACGTCCCGCTCAACAGATCCGTCATCTGCGAGGTGGCCGCCACTGAGCTGGCGGAGTGGTCCGGCGCTGTAGCGGGTCGAGTAGCGCGTATCGGACCGCAGCGCGCTCGACTGGTCGTGTCCCAGAGGAGCTTCCCCAGACCTCGTATCAGCACCGGGATCCTCGTGCCGACGAAGGAAGGCGCGCAGGAGGCGACCCTGCTGAGCGCAAGGGATGGTCAGCCGGTCACATTGCCGCTGGAGCCCTTCCGAGAGGGGCTCGCCCTGCTCGGCGAGAACGACTCCTTCGACAGCGCGGACCTGCTGACCGGACTCATGCGCGTCGAGGTCGAAGGCGTAGGGGAGGTGCGCCGCAGCCCTCAGGGTGTCGTCGTCTTCAAGCACGACGACCTCAGCAACACCTGGATCGAGACCGCCCGGGTGCTCCTCGGGGACTCGCTCATGCTCCTGGCCAGACGGGACCGCATGCCCGCCCTGCAGACGGCACTGGAGGAGATGGCTCGCCCGGGCTGGAGTGTGCGGGACGCGATTGCAGGCCTTCCCGAGGATTGGGTGCAGGTCGCCGGAATCGAGATCTTCGGACGACCGGTTACCAGGATCCCCGAGAGCAGCGACCTCGCAGCGCTGATCCCCCTGACAACCCGACAACTCCAGCTCGCTGGCGGATTGAAGGTGCCGGGGCGGGTCAGGAACCGTTGGCACGTCGCCCGTGCTCCGGAGCTTCGAGCAGTCAGTGACGAGGTCGCGGGCTTCTCGATCGCACTGATTGATCTGGGAGCGGAGGTGGAGACCTCTGACGAGGCGCTGGTGCTCGAGACCTGGAGCTCGGATGCTTCCAACAGCGTGGTCAAGGACCTCGCCGACCTCGACCTTGCTGTCGGCGAGTACGCGCTCGTGATGCAGGAGCGCGATGAGAAGGCCGCCACCTCACGACTGAGCTTCTCGCTCCGCTCGTCCGACGCCCCGGACGAGGCCTCCTGGGAATCAGCGAAGCCGGTCCAGCGTATGCGGAGTCACCCGCTCGCTGTGGTGGGTGCCGAGAGCGGCGAGGGCGGGCGGTCGACGGAGAGGCGCCCTGAGAGCCGCATGGCGCTGGAGCCCCTTCCCTGGTGGCGTCGAGGTCTTCGTGAGGAGCGCGCTGCGCGGATCGGACTCGCTCGTCCGCCGGCGGCGAGCTGCTTCTACACGGGTCGCCACCGGATGCGGATCGACACGGCCCCGGTCGATGGGCGCGGTCGGCCACTCGTCGCGACCACGCTCGGCCGCTGCGATGACTGTGGGACGGAGCGCTCGTTCTCCACCAACCCGCGCTCAGCGGAGCGAGCGAAGGAGCGGGCTGACCGCGAGGCTGCGGCGGCGCTCGCTCGATCACGAGTGGCCGAGCGACCCGCGATCCGACAGAACGGCGAGAGCGACGACCTTTGGACGATCGCGCTCGATCTCCTGGTGTACTTCGGAGGCGGCGACTACGACCTCCTGCAGCGCGTCGCGAACGAGGTCGCCGACGGAGCGCAGTTCGCAGCGCATTTCGTGAGAGTGCTCGAGGGCCTCGGTCACATCTCGGTGGCCCGCTCGTCCACGACGCTCCAGCCGGAGCGGTGGCACATCGATCCGCGCGGTGCGATTCGCACCGGACCATTCCTGAGTCTGATCGGTGCATGGAGCGACAACGAGGTCAAGGCGGTCCTCGCGGCCGGTGCAGCATCGGCAGGCGATCCCGACTCGGGCAGAACGACGATCCGGACCTTCACGGACGCGCCGCCGGAGATCGAGGAGCGGGCGCTGCACGCCTCGGCCAAGCCGTTGGTCGGCGAAGCCCTCCTCGGTATGGCAGCCACGATGCAGGAGACGCTCGCGGCCCTGCCGCGAACCAGCCCTCCCTCGACGCAGCGCCTCGAACGGTTCGATCCGAACAGTGCGTCCTGGATCGAGACCTACGACATCTCGTCAGTCGGCGCCTACCGGACGACGGATCGCAGACGAAGGCACTACGTGCGGACGCAGGTCGACCTTCGCGATGGCACCGCTGCGACCATCGACACATACGGCGCCAAGCACGCAGCGTCGGTGCTCCTGACCGGGCGAGCGCTTGCGGCGTACCACCATGCGAGCCGAGAGCTCATCGTTCCCATCGGGGCGGATCTCCCTGTCCTCTACGACCGAGCAGTCGTCGCTGAGACCCAGCGACCGCCGTTCGTCCGGCGCGGCTTCGCCATCTATGCCGATGTCTCGGCTGAGGTGGCCGGGCGTCTCGGATACCTCCTGACCCACTGAAGGGATGGCAGTGCCCACTCCGCACCCGCTCACCGTCCACCGCGAGATCGAGAGCACCGTCCTCCGGTACATCGACACCGCGTTCTCCCTGCGAGACGGATCGCTCCGTGCCGAGCGCCGCCGCCTCCTCTCGGAGCATCAGCCGCTCCTGCCGCTTCCGATGCTCGAGCCGGTAGTGCCCTACGACAACATCGTCCCGGGCATCGCCGCACTCGAGGAGGTCGGCCTCGACCGGCGAGAGGCGTCCTGGCTGCTGCGAGGACTCTTCGGTACGGACGATCCCGACTCCGTGGTCCTGCGCGAGCACCAGGCGACAGCGTTGGAGGTCGCGATGGGTGACGCCGTCGCCGCCAACCCCGTGGTGACGTCTGGGACGGGTTCGGGGAAGACGGAGGCATTCCTCCTGCCGATCCTCGCTCGACTCGTTCGCGAGGCTCGCAGCTGGCCCGCCGAGCCGGCGGCGAATCCATGGTGGACGGCGATGCCGCCGCGATGGGAGCAGCTCCGAGCGGGCCAGCGCCCGGCGGCGGTCCGGGCGCTGGTGCTCTACCCGACGAACGCGCTGGTCGAGGATCAGGTCGCTCGGCTCCGTCGAACCGTGCGGGGGATCAGCGCCGCAGGAGGCCCGTCGCTGTGGTTCGGCCGCTACACCTCGGCCGCTCCCGGCGGCACCTCCAGACCATCTCCTCGCGGCGCGCATGATCGGGCGGGGTTCATCGCCTCGCAGATGCGTGAACTCGTCGACGAGTTCGACGCACTCGACTCCAGCGACCCGTCGATCGTGGACTTCATGCCCGACCCCCGACGGGCCGAGATGTTCACCCGTTGGGACATGATCGCGACGCCGCCGGACATCCTCATCACGAACTACTCGATGCTGAATGTGATGCTGATGCGCCAGCTCGAGGAGCCGATCTTCGAGGCGACGCGGCAGTGGCTCGCGTCCGACCCGAACAACGTCTTCACCTTGGCGGTCGACGAGCTGCACCTCTACCGCGGCACCCCCGGCACGGAGGTCGCCATGATCGTCCGAGGCCTGCTCATGCGTCTCGGCCTGGAGCCGGACTCGTCGCAGCTCCGCGTGATCGGAACCAGTGCATCACTCGGGGACAGCGGCCACGACTACCTCGAGGACTTCTTCGGGGTGAGCCGCGAGCGCTTCCGGATCATCAGCGGTCGTCCGAGGGCCGTGGAAGCGACCCTGCCAGTCAGGTCGGCCGACGAGCTGAGGATGAGTTCGGCGCTCGCGGAGGCGTGCCGTGATGAGACCGGTCAGATCCGAGCCACCCCGATGGAGGTCGTGGCGGAGCGCGCCTTCGGCTCCTCCAGCGCGATCGATCAGCTCGAGCGGGCCCTGGGCGCCGTGAGCCGGGAGCCCGAGGGTGTCCGCATCCCGTTCCGTGCGCACTACTTCCTGCGAACGATGAGGAACGTCTGGGCGTGCAGCAATCCCTCCTGCGATCAGATCGACCGCAGTGCGAGCGGTTCTCGGGCCGAGGAGGACGGAGCACGTCCGGCGATCGGCCGGCTCTACGGGCGGCCCGTCCGGCAGTGCGCCTGCGGTGGGCGCGTCCTCGAACTGCTTTACTGCGGCCGGTGCGGTGACGCGAGCCTCGGGGGGCACGTGCTCGCGAGCGACCAGGACGGGGAGTTCCTCGGCGTGGACCCCACCGACACGGAGTCGGAGCGCTCCCGCTACGTCTACGAGCGGTCGACCGACGAGTACCGCTGGTTCCTGCCCAGCGAGGACAGGGCACTGACCGTCGGATCCTGGAAGCACAAGGGACCGGGCGAGGTCGAGTACACCTTCACCTTCGAGCGAGCGCGACTCGATCCGCTCACGGGCCATGTGCAGCAGACCCGGGAGGACTCGAATGGGTTCGTCATGAGCTGGACTCCGCGGAAGGGCGCGGCTGCACCTCCCTCCCTTCCCTCCCACTGCCCGAGGTGCGGGCATCATCCGACCCAGGTGTCGTTCAAGTCCGGCCAGGTGCGATCGGCGATCCGTGCGCACACGCAGGGCGCCACGCAGGCGGTGCAGCTGCTCGTGTCGAGCGTGTTCCGAACGCTCGGCGAGAACCCGGACGCCCGCCGGACGATCGTGTTCTCCGACTCGGTCGACGAGGCGGCCCGGATGTCGATGGGGCTGGGTCGGAACCACTACCAGGACCTGGTGCGTCAGCTGGTCGACAAGCAGCTGTCCACCTCCGACGACCTGCTGTCGATCGCGCGTCGTGGCGTGCGCAGGGAGGATCTCGGCACGGACCAGGCGAAGTACGACCTGGTGCGGTCCGTTCGACCGGATCTGATCGCAGCGCTCTACGAGGAGCGCGTCGGCGCACCCAGCGAAGCCGACCTGGCGATCATCGACGAGTACGAGCGAACTCAGACCGGTGGGGTGATCGGGTGGTCTGACCTCGTGCGCGGGGTCGAGCGGGACCTGATCGCCCTCGGCGTCGCACCGGGCGGCCCTCGTGCGTCGCTGGCTCAGCTCGACGAGCAGGGCACGCCCTGGTACAAGGCGTTCGAGCCGCCCGTCGCCGGCGAATGGCTACCGATCGTCGATCCTCACACCCGGAAGTCCTTCGCGGATCACTACCTGGAGGCGCTCACGGAGTCGATCGCCGACGCGTTGACCGGCGTCGATGGGCGTGACGGTGAGTCCGCGCTCGTCGGTACTTCCGGCCGCACGTCGCCGCGCGCCTGGACGGGTCGGTCCGTGAAGCGGTGCTCTCCGCGGTGCGCATCCACCTCGCAGCGGGTCGCTTCCGGCCATCCGAGCACACCAACGAATCGGCCTCGAGGCCAAAGGACGTCACCGACTTCCTCAAGCGCTGCGATGCCGCTGGTCAGGACGTGGCGGTCATCGATGCGGCGTACGAGGAGGTGCTCAAGGAGATCGCAGCCGGCAGCATCGTGGAGCTCGGAAGAGTCGGTCTTCCGCTCGCGATCGTTCCGGCTGAGGAGACGATCTGGATCTGCGACTTCTGCGGGCAGCGCCACCTGCACGCCTCCGCCGGTGTCTGCGTACGGCCTGGATGCGGCGGCACCCCGCGCCCGCAGGCTCGAGTCGCGGGCGACGAGGACTACTACGCGTGGCTCTCCCACCAGGAGCCGCTGCGGCTCGCGGTCGCGGAGTTGACGGGCCAGACCAGGCCTCCGAAGGAGCAGCAGCGTCGCCAGCGGGTGTTCCGGCACGCGCTGCTCCCGCGGCCGCGTGAGAACGAGCGGACGACACCGCTCGACGTGCTCAGCGTGACGACGACGATGGAGGTCGGCGTCGACATCGGCTCCCTCCAGTCGACGGTGATGGGCAACATGCCTCCGCAGCGCTTCAACTACCAGCAGCGTGTCGGCCGAGCCGGTCGATCCGGCCAGCCGTTCTCCTTCGCGGCGACGCTCTGCCGTGACCGGTCGCATGACGACTACTACTTCGCGAACCCCGATCGGATCACCGGGGACATCCCGCCTCAGCCCTGGGTCGACACCGAACGTCCGGCGATCCTGCGGCGCGCAGTCGCAGCAGAGCTTCTCCGTCTCGCCTTCCGTGCTTCGGCGGCTCCTCCCGCCCCGAGGGGGGACAGCGTCCATGGCACGTTCGGACTGGCATCGGACTGGCCGAGCCGAGTCGACGAGATCTCGGCATGGCTGCGCACGAGTCCGCTCGTCGACGATGTCGTGCGCCGGCTGCAGGCGTTCACCGGACTCGACGACTCGGGGCAGCTCGCGCAGTGGGCGCGGGAGTCGCTCGCACCGGAGATCTCCAAGGTCGTGGCGGACAGCTTGTTCACGCAGCCCGCGCTGAGTGAGCGCCTGGCCAACGCGGGCATCCTGCCGATGTTCGGGTTCCCGACGCGCACGCGAGAGCTGTACCGAGGTGTGCAGGGCGGGAAGGTCCTGCCGGGTGGCGACATCGCGAACAGGTCCTTGGACCAGGCGGTGTCGCTGTTCGCTCCTGGCGCCCAGATCGTGAAGGACGGCTGGGTGTACACCGCGAACGGCTTCGCAGCATTCACCGGAGTGTCTGCCAATCCGGTCTCGGCTGACCCGATGCGGTCACGGCTCGAGTTGACCCGCTGCATCCAGTGCGCGGCGATGACCGCTACGGAGACGTGGTCGACGTGTCCCGTGTGCGGGAGCGCGGTCGAGAACCTGACGGTGTTCCAGCCCGAGGGATTCCGCACGCACGAGAAGCGCGACGACACGCTTTCCGATGACCGCAGGGCTGCTGGAGCGAGCCGGCCTGAACTCGGCTGGCTGAAGGTGGATGAGGCGCACGAGCGCATCGGTGCCACCGCGGTCTGGAAGCTCGAACGCGCCAACTTGCTGACGATCAACGACAACAACGGCATGAAGTATTCGATGTACAGGCACTCCAACCGCTCGATCATCGTGCCGACCACGCCATCTGGCGCGAACGGCATGCAGCACTTCGCTGATGCGGCGATCGGCGCGCTCCGGGTGACCGACAGCGCGCTCCTGCTCATCGACCAGGTGTCGCGCCCTGAAGGGGTAATCCCGACAGAGGCGTTCAGGGTGCCGTCGGGAACCGCGGCGCTGCTGTCATTCGCTGAAGCCCTTCGTCGGGCGGCCCAGGACGAGCTGGCGGTGGATCCGTCGGAGATCGTGACCGGGATCCAGCAGCGCTCCATCAACGGCATCCGGACCGCCGCCGTCTACATCGCCGACACCTTGGAGAACGGTGCCGGCTACGCGCTCGAGCTGACTCGCGGCGGCCGGCTCGAGCGGGTGCTCACCACCATGCTGAGCGTGACGGGCGGCAGGTGGTCCTCGAGCGAGCACCTCGAGTGCGACTCGTCCTGCCCTGACTGCTTGCGGTCCTGGGACAACCGGCATCTGCATCCGCGGCTGGACTGGCGCCTGGCGCTCGACGTCTGCGAGCTCGCCCTCGGTCTTCCGCTCCAGGAGAGGCGCTGGTTCGATCTCGCATCCCGCGCCGCGCGACAGTTCGGGCTGGCATTCGGGGAAGCCCTCGACGGTCTGAGCTTCGAGGAGCATGGAGGGCTGACTGTGCTCCGCTCCGGACACAAGCGCGTCGCGGTCGGGCATCCGCTCTGGACGCGCGAGGCCTCGGACTTCAACGATCGTCAGCAGGAGGTCGTGGCAAGCGCCGGCCTTGTCCAGTGGACAGACGTCCGCACCCTGCAGAACAGGCCGGATTCCGTGTATCGACTGCTCGTGAGCTGATGACTCCAGCCAGAGTGTGGTCGCCGGTTATCTGGCGGATTCGTACCCGACGGATATCGGGTCCTTCTCCGCTACGCCCGTCCCGTCCGGAAGCTGATCGGCTATATCGCCCGCCGCCTCCCTCGAATCCGGCGGATTCGAATCCGGACTACACCCTCGGGTGCGATGGTTCCGCAGGCTCGCTTGACGAGAGCCTGCGCATCGAGCCCGATGCCAAAGTCGACTAACAGGTCGGTGTTTACGTGACTTCTCGCGTGATGGCGGGCAGAGAGGATCACGAACCGCCTCGCATTCGCCTTTCACCATGGCGAACCGTCAGAGCCTGTCCTGCAGGTGTTCACGGAGCCGGGGGTCCGAGACGTACACGTACGTCCCACGAATCCCGCGCGTCAGGAGCACCCCGTAGATGTCGGCGATGTAGCGACCTAGATCGGCGTCGCTGTACTCGATGCCGAGCAGCTTGTTGTTCTGTTTCCCACGCTTGTCGAAGTAGGACTCACGAACGCCGACGAGCCTGCCGGACGACGGGTCGATCCGCAGGTCGTCGCCGACGATGACGCCCGCGTAGTTCAGGTCGTACCCCTGCACCGTGTGGATCGAGCCGACCTGATCGACCGCGCCCGGAGACGTGATCCAGTCGACCGCTGTCTTGTTCCACTGCAGGCCGTATCCGTCGATCTCGATGTCTACGGCCGCGGCGTCGGTCCTGCTCCTCCACTCCCATGCGTAGCCGGCGACCAGACGACACAAGCCGTACTCGCGATCACGCATGCGGATCGCATCGTGCATCGCACGGATGTCATCGAAGAACCGGATCTCGTAGTCGGACGCGGCGATCCGGGCACGGGCCTCGAGCGCGGACACAGGCGCGCTCACGTCGAGCAGTGCACGCACGTGGTCGACGTAGTCCCGCCCGCCGCGGACGCGCATCTGGGTCCGGAGCTCGGCCGCGAGTTCGACGGAACACCTCCTGGACCGAGCGTCGCAATGACTGCTGCGGAATCACGAATCCGACGTTCAGTGCGCTGTAGGCCGTGCGGGTGTCGAGGGAGAAGAGCGCTGAGAGCGGGGACTCGCTCTCGCCCTCAGGGTCGGACTGTGGCGCCCCGAGGTCGGCAATCAGCTTCATGAGGAAGATCCCCACGATCGTCTTGCCGGTTCCAGGGGCACCCCGCACGACGATCGTGCAGTCCTCCTTTGCGAGGAGGCGATCGGCGACGATCCGCATGATCCCTTCGACCGTGTCGGTCTGCTCCGGCGTCAACGCCTTGAATGGGGAAAGCTTGTACAGATCGTCGTTCTCGATCGCCCCGATGTCGCGAGTGAACAGGCCCTCCCGGCGTAACTCCTCGAAGATCGTCTCGAACGACTCCTGGTATCGCGCGCGCTCGAAGTAGTTGCCGTCGACGACGCCGTCATTGCGGTTGATGACCTTGAACTGCCCGTCACCCGCGAACAGGCGGATGAGAAACGACTCAAGATCGAGCGCGGCGGACTTGTTGAAGCGCTCGTTCAGGATCACGCGCACGGAGCGCATGTTCGCCTTCGTGCCCGACTCGAGATGCTGGCGGAGGCGGGCCTGTGCGTTCAGCGTCTCTCCGACGTACACCTCTATATCGCCGGCGCGATTCGTCCCCGGTGCGACGCTGTCCAGCACGTATACGACCGGCCAGTTGCTGTGTGAAGCACTGGATTCCGACCACTCCCGGACCGCGTCGGCATCGAATGCGAGCCGCATGACCTCAAAGCCGGTCATACTTCTCCGACCGTCCCCGAGCGCGATCCACCGGGTACTTGCGCGCGTTCTCATCGATCTTCGACGTGATGAGTTCGTCCACGTCCGCGCCCACCCGGTCGGCCAGCAGAAGGCAGTAGATCAGCACGTCGGCGAGTTCGCGCCTCACCTCCGACGGGTCCGCGTCCGAGGACCACTGGAAGCACTCGAGTAACTCGCCTGCTTCGATCGCGATGCTCTTCGCAAGGTTCTCCGGCGAATGGAACTGGGACCACTCCCGCTCCTGCACGAAGGCGCGGACCGCAGCGCTACTCGTCTCCCAGACCACCGCTGAACGCTAATCGTTGCTGATGGCTACCCGTGGGCGCAGAGCCGACAAGCTCGTCACACGCGGCCGAACGCTCGACCAAGCAGCCCTGTGAGAGCGGTCGCCAGGGCCTGCAATGCTGATCCTCGCCGTGCTACGATGTAGCACATGGGTACGGCGGGCATCCGGGAGCTGAAGCAGAATGCGTCTGCGGTCGTGGCGCAGGCGGCCGCTGGTGAGACGGTCGTCATCACCGATCGAGGGCGGCCGGTCGCGCAGCTCACGCCCTTGTCGGATTCGCCCTATGCCGAGATGCGTGCGGCCGGGTTGATCAGGCCAGCGACGCGGTCGATGCGCGATCTTTCGAAGCCCGAGGCCGGTGAACCCGTCTCTCCGATCCTTGAGGCGATGAGAGCTGACGAGCGGTAATGACCGTCCACTACATCGACACCTCGGCGCTGGTGAAGCTGGTTGTCGCCGAGCGGTACTCCGACGAGATGTGGACGTGGGTACAGCCGGAACGAACGCTTGTGACGAGCGATCTGACCCGCACCGAGTTGATGCGTGCTGTGACGCGAGTGCATCCGCTTCGTGCGCAGCGCGTGCGGGCCATCCTCGATTCGATCGACACGGTTGGGCTCACTGCTCGCGTGCTGGATGAGGCGGGTCGCCTGGCGACGCCTGAGCTTCGATCGCTCGATGCGATCCATCTGGCGGTCGCCCTGTCATTCGGCGACGACCTGAGTTCGGTCGTCACGTACGAAAACCGACTCGGGTCGGCAGCGGCAGGCGCCGGCTTGGCGGTCGAAGCGCCAGGAGCGACTGGAGCCGATCATGGCTGAGCAGCTGAGGCTGCGTCTGTCCGCGGCCGAGTTGCATGCCGTGCATGTACGCCCAGATATCGAGGTCGCCTCTGTCCGGGAAGTCGTGCGGCGAGCGATTCGCGACTACTTCGACGCGCGCGGTCGTGCTGAACTCGTCGATCGGGTCCTCGATCGCGCGCTTCCGCGGTACGCGCAAGCGATTAAGCGACTCGCGATAACCAGCGATCTCGGCAACGCCCTCGAGCAGGGCCGGAGGCCGTGACTGCGCCTGTCTCATACAGGCGGTACGTCCGACCCCGACGAGGTGTTGTGGTGTCGGTGTCCGACCCCGGAGGTGTGATGGCGCCATGCTCCGACTCGTGCCCGATGGCGACGACGCCGACCGTCGCGCCGGGGAGGCGCTGCAGGACATCATCGCGCCGATGCTCGAGGACCTGACGGCTAGGCGCCTCCGCCGTCACCAGCGGGCGGAGGCCGATCTGCGGGCCTGCATCGAGGTGACCGGGGCACAGCACCTCGATGACGATGAGCGGGTGCTGCTCGAGCTGGAGCGGTCGATCGATCCGACCGGCGCCGTCGCACGCACCGCACCCGCCGGAGTCCTGCTGCTCGTGCTGCCGTCGTTCCTCGAGGACCCGAGGTGGGACGGCGAGGACGACATCGACCGGAAGGCGCGCATCGACCTCATGCTCTCCATCGCGCGGTGGTGCGTGCGGCTCCCGGAGCTGCGCGACGTCGACACGGACGACGCCATGGAGGACGTGCTCGATGCCTGGCGGGTCGCGCACCGGCGGCTCCGGTTCGACAAGGCCCGTCGGGCGCGCGAGCGGATGGACCCTGCGTTCCGCGCGATGCTCGACGACGTCATGGTCCGCAGTGGCATCCCTCGTCCCTACTACGGACCCTGATCTCCTCCATCGCCGGCATTGCAGTTCGCCGTGGCTGACCTCGGTCCCGCCCCCACCGCGATCGTGCTCAGCCGCGGTACCAGTTGCGCTCCCAGCGGTGCGCCTTCAACTTGTCCACCATCTGCTGGGGGAGCGCGTCCCGGTCGCTCGTGGCCGCGTTCCGCTCCACGTTCCGGACCGTGCGCATTCCGGCGATGACGGTCGAGACGGCGGGATGCGACAGCACGTAGCGGAGCGCGACGTCGGGCACGTCGTCGACGCCGATCCCGAGGTCGTCCGCCAGCGCCTGCACGTGCTGCTCGACCTGCGCCGGGCGGTCGCCCTGGAAGAAGGTGCGGCGGAAGTCGCCCTCCTCGAACGTCGTGTCCTTCGTGATGCGCCCGGTGAGCCCGCCCTCGTCGAGCGCGACGCGGACGATCACGCCCACGCCGCGCTCCTGGCAGGCGGCGAGCAGCTGCTCCTCCGGCTGCTGGTGGAACACGTTGTAGATCACCTGCACGGTGTCGACCGCGCCCGACCGGATGAGGGCGAGGGCGTTCTCCGGCTCGTAGTCGTTGATCGAGATGCCGAAGAACCGGAGCTTGCCCTCCTGCTTCAGCGCCTGGACGGTCTCCAGCCAGTCGCCGTGCCCGACCCACTCGTCGCTCCAGACGTGGAACTGCACGACGTCGAACGCGTCGAGCCCGCTCGCCTTGAGGCTCGTCTCCAGGCTCGCCCGGATGTGCTCGCCCGGGAACGTCTGCTCGACCGGGACCGCCGCCCGCGCGGGCCACTCGCCGTTCCTCGGCGGGACCTTCGTCGCGACGATCGGGCCCTCGCCGCGGTGCTCCCGGACGACCCGGCCCACCAGCTCCTCGCTGCGGCCGTACCCGCGCGCTGTGTCGATGAACGTGCCGCCCAGCTCGATGAAGCGCTCGAGCGCCCGCAGCGACTCGTCGTCCTGCGCGCCGACCCAGCCGCCGCCGGCACCACCGATGCCCCACGCGCCGTAGCCGATGTCGGACACCTTGAGGCCCGTGCGGCCCAGCTCCCGGTACTGCATGTCGTCTCCTGTCGTCGGAACGGGAGACGCTAGACGCTCAGACCGCACGGAGGATGAGCGCCGTCGCGGGCGTTCAGCCGGTGACGAGCTCCCGGAAGAGGTCCGCGACCTC
The DNA here is from genome assembly GCF_051956055.1 of Amnibacterium sp. Taxonomy (NCBI): domain Bacteria; kingdom Bacillati; phylum Actinomycetota; class Actinomycetes; order Micrococcales; family Microbacteriaceae; genus Amnibacterium; species Amnibacterium sp. The sequence continues at coordinate 4,410 of NZ_JBQCGC010000023.1, read as the reverse complement.
GTCGGGCGAGAACCCGAGGGTCGCGTCTCCGATGCTCAGCTCCACCCGCTGCGCCCCGGGGTCCTGCGTCGTCGCGATGCCGCGGAAGGTCCAGATGCCCCGGGTCTCCGCGATGCGGCGGACGGCGGCCTGCACCTGGTCGGCCGGCGCGTCCAGCAGGACGTGCATCATCGGCACCTGCGGCGGGTCCGGCAGCACGCGGACGCCGTCGACGTCGCGCAGCGCGGCGGCGATCGCCCGCGCATGCGCCAGGTACTCGGGCATGCGGGCGAGGCGCTTCGGCAGCAGCGACAGTGCGGAGGCCGCCGCGGGCCAGAGGCCGTAGAGGGTGCCGCCGAGGCGCTTGCGCCACTCCCGGACCTCCGCGATCACGTCCTCCTCGCCCGCAAGGCAGCAGCCGGCCAGCGCGCCGATGCCCTTGTAGAACGACACGTAGACGGTGTCGAACGGCGCCGCGAGCTCGGCGGGGGAGCGGCCGTATCCGGCGGAGGCCTCCCAGAGCCGCGCGCCGTCGCAGTGCACGGTCGCACCGCGGGATCGGGCCCACGCGATCTGCTCGAGCACGTCGTCCCACTCGGGCAGGAGGCCGCCGAGCTCGCGCTGCGGCAGCTCGAGCAGCAGCGCTGCCGGAGGCTCGGCGACGGCCTGCAGGTCTGCGAGCGTGATCAGCCGGTTCGGGTCGCCGACGGTGCGCCCGTGGAGGCCTTGCACCCGCTCGAGCGCGCCGTCCTCGTGCAGGGCCAGGTGGCAGGTCGGATGGAAGAGCACCGTGCGGCGTGCGGTGCGGTCGGCGTGGACGCGCAGCGCGGCCTGCTGCGCCATGATCCCGCTCGGCAGAAAGACCGCGGCCGGCTTGCCGAGCAGGCGGGCGACCTCCGCCTCGAGCGCCGCGACCACGCCTCCGGCGCCATAGACATCGACCTCCGTGTCCGGCGGGATCGTCGCGAGCAGGTCCGCGGCCCGGACCGGGCCGTGGCCGGCCAGGTGCCGATCGCAGCTGTCGCGCAGCGCGGAGAGGTCGTCGTCGTCCGTCATCGGACCAGTCTCGGGCCGACGCGCCGGGAGCTCCCACTGTGGGCGTCGGGGAGCGCGCGGACGGTCAGATCGAGATGTAGGTCGAACCGGTCGTGAGGTCGGTGGTCATGCTCCCGCTCCGCAGGAGCTGGTGGAGCCTGCCGTCCGAGTCGGAGACCGTGGAGGTGCTGCCGGTCTCCGAGATCACGAACCCGGACTTGCCCGTACTCAGGTCGGTCACCATGCTGCCGGTGCGCAGCACCGAGTGCATCCTGCCGTCCGGCCCGAAAAGGTTCGAGATCCTGCTCATGGTGGGAGAAGCTACTCCGCTGCTCGGACACCGTTCCCGCCCCAGGTCGAGTGGGGCGCACGCCCGTTCCGGAGCGATCAGACGAACCGTGTTCCCCTGGTCAGCATCCGATGTCGGAGGTGCGGTGCATCGTCTCCGCATGGCTGCTGTACCCCGCCGTGGACCGTCGCTCTGGACGGTGCTGTTCGCCTTCTCGCCGATCCTCGTGCCGGCCGCGATCATCGGTCTCTGCTTCGCCTACTTCTTCATCCTCATGATCATCAGCGCGTTCCAGAACGGCTTCGCGGCCGGTTGCGCGGCGCTCGCGGGGCTCATCGGGACGCCGACGCTAATCCTGCTCTGGCTCCGGGCCGTCGGCAGGGTCGCGCTCGGGTGGGGGAGGGCCCCGGAGCCCCAGACGTTCGTCCTGCACCCGACGGTCGAGGAGCGGTACGCCGCGGGCGACTTCGTGCATCGCGACTATGAGCAGGACAAGCGCGAATGGGAGGCGTACCGGCGCGAGCAGGGGTGGTGAGCTCGTCGGCGCCTCCCGCAAGCGGGTCGGCTACTGCGTGAACGCGACCGTGAGCGCCCACCCGGTCCCGATCGGCGCTCGGACGGTGAGCTGGGCGGGCGGCGCTCCGGAGTAACGGACGACCGTCGGGGCGACGCTGCCGTCGCGGAGTGCGGGCCCCTCGAGGGCGACGGTCTCGAGCGCGGCGTCGTCGTGCGAGCCCTCGCGGTGACGCTCTGCGACCCAGCCGATCGGCGCCGGGTCCGAGGAGACGAGCGACACGATCAGCGTGCCGCCGGTCGGTGGTGCGCCCGACAGATCGAGCGGCATGACGGCGCTGCCGCTCCCCGAGGTCGCCTGCCCGGCGATCGGGCCGTGGCGCAGCGTGATCGTCGCCGGCATCAGGAGGGGACCCGGGGTCGGGCGTGCGGTGCCGCTCCAGGGCTGAGCCGCTCGCCGCGTGGGAGGCGGAGAGGTTGTGCTCGTGCGGGCGATCGCGGTCGAGATCGTTCCGAGACCGAGGACCAGGAGGACGCCCGCCGCGCCGAGCACGATCGGCCAGCGCGACCGGCGTGGAGCAGGTGCAGTGAGCGCCGACGCCTCGGTCGGCTCCGGCGCGGTCTCGTCGGGGGCGGGCGGCTCCTGCTCCGCCGACCTCCGCTCGAGGAGGGCGGCGTAGGCCTGCCGGTCCGCATCGGAGGCGCTCGGGCCGTAGACGCGACGGCGGAGCGCTTCGAGCGCCTCCTGGTCGCTCATCGGCCGGTCGTGCACCGGCTGACCTTCATTCGTCGTCGCGGAGCTCCCACGGGATCTCGCCGACCAGCACGACCGGCTCTGCGGGAGGCAGGTCGAACTCGCCGGCATTGAAGATGTCGCCGACGGCGCTCAGGTGCCCGATGTGCACCGCGGTCTGGCGTCCGTCGACCGTCGTGATCGGCACGTCGCCCAGGTGGTGCTCGGTGGTGGGCTCGGAGATGCTCATGCGTCCATCTCCGCATCCCTCGTCCTCCTGACGACCGCGGCGCACCTGAGTCCCGGTGATCGTGCGGCTGCTGCCCGGGATCTTCCCAGAGAGCGGCCGACTCACTTCCCGTACCCGGAGAAGTCCTCCTGGTGGACCCGGGAGGACTTGACCCCCGCCTTTGACAGCGCATCGACCGCTGCGTCGACCATGGGCGGCGTCCCGACCACGTAGTGATCCTGCTTGCGGGGCTCGTCGAGCACGGACCCGAGAGTCTCCGCGGTGAGCCGCCGCCGTTCACCGGTCCAGTCGACGTCGCGCGTCATGACCGGGACGAAGGTGAAACCGGGGCGCTTCGCGGCGAGTCGATGCAGCTCGTCCAGGTACGCCGCTGAGGAGCGTTCCCGGTTGAGGTAGATCAGGCTGACCGCGCTGAGCCGATCATCGTGGTCCAGCTCGCGCAGCATGCTGATGAACGGTGCGATCCCGATCCCGCCCGCGATGAGGGAGAGCGGTCGCCGAGGCTTCGACGGAAGCACGAGGTCGCCCTTCACCCGCTCGATCCGCACGCGGTCCCCGTCTCGCAGCGCGTCGAGGGAGCGCTTGTAGCCGCTCGGGCCGGAGCGCGTGACCACGACGATCCGGTCGCGCTCGTGCGGGGCGTTGACGATCGAGAACTTGCGGCTGCTCTTGCGGTCCGGCCATCGCAGCCGACCGAGGTCGACGCGGCAGTACTGGCCGGCTCGGAACTCGATGCGCTCCTCCGGGAGGAACGTGAGCTCGACGGTGCCGGCCGCGACCTCGCGCCGGCCGCGCAGGACTGCGGCCGTGCCGTGCTTCACCGCTACACCGGCGCGGGTCGCAGCCGGGCGGTCACTCAGCGGCCGACTCTGCTTGCTCGCCGTTGTCGACGATCGAGCCGTCCTTGAACAGGATGCCGCGGGCGATCTCCCGCCACTGCGGCTTCGCGCGGAGCAGGAACTCGAGCTCCATGCTGAAGTGCTTGTACTCCTCCCCGAGGGAGTCGAGCATGATGGCGCGGGCGGACTCGTCGGGCTCGACCGAGATCCGCTGCTCGTACCAGCCGATCGCCTCCGCCTCCTCCGAGAGACTCGCGCACATCCGCGCGAACGTGCGCACCTCAGCAGAGAGCTCCTCGGGCGGCTCGTGGTACTGGTCCGTCGGCATATCGTCTCCTTTTCTGGAGGCGGCAATCGCGTGTTCGAGCGCCCCGGGTGGGCGCCCCGACCGCCTCCGTGATCGAGGCTGACACGGGCGACTGGACCTCTCCTTGCGGTCTCCAGGCCGTTCGCTATCCGTGAGGTGGGCGGTTCATATGGACCGAGTCGGGGTGGTCTCGAGGCTCGCTTCGCTCGCACCTCGACCGACGAAATCCTGCGAACGCGGTCAGTGGGTTGCGAGGGTCAGGAGGAACTGGCCGCCGCCCGGCTTCACGTCGGTGGTGACGCGGAGGTCCGGTGCGAGGCGGGAGAGGCGGTCGACCAGCCAGTCGGCGGCCTGATCGGCGTCCTCGCGGCTCGGGCAGCGGGCGACGACCTCGCGGCCGCCCTTGCGGGAGAGACGCTCGACCGTCTCGACGATCGGGGCGGGATCGATCACGAAGAGGTCCGA
>NZ_JBQCGC010000022.1:0-22448 GCF_051956055.1 Amnibacterium sp. | reverse complement strand
GCGATGCGCATCGCGCCCGTGGGGATCGCCCGCTCCGCCGCCGATCTCGAGCGCTTCGTCGACGCGGTCGAGGAGGCGTGCCTGGTCACCCACCACACGTCGCTCGCGATCGCCGGAGCGGCCGCGGTCGCGGCGGTGGTGAGCGCCGGGGTGGACGGGCTCCCCCTGCCGGCCGCCGTGGCGCTCGGCCTCACCGCGGCGGAGTCCGGCGCCCGACGGGGATGCTGGGTCGCGGGCGGCGCGGTCGCGGCCCGGATCGCCTGGGCCGCCGAGCTCACGGCCGGCGCGGCCGCGATCGACCGTGTCGTCGCGCTGATCGGCACGAGCCTCGCGACGCAGGAGTCGGTGCCCGCCGCCTTCGCCGTGCTGCTGCTGCACCCGGAGGACCCGTGGGAGGCGTGCTGCACCGCCGCCTCCCTCGGCGGCGACAGCGACACGATCGCCGCGATGACCGGCGCGATGGCCGGGGCGCTGCACGGCGCCGCCGCGTTCCCCGCCGAGGCGGTCGCCACGGTGCTCGAGGTCAACGACCTCGGCCTGGAGGAGCGGGTCGACGCCCTGCTGGCGCTCCGATGAGCGGCCGCGCCGTCAGCACCGGCAACGCGCTCGTCGACGTCGTGGCCGCCGTGCCGCGCCTGCCCGAGCGCGGCGGCGACGTGCTCGCCGCCGCCGGGCGGCTGGAGGTGGGCGGCGGCGGATTCCGCGCGCTCGCCGCGGCGCGCGCGGCCGGCGCGGACGCGCTGTTCCTCGGGCGGATCGGGACCGGACCGTTCGGCGACCTCGTCCGCGGCGCGCTCGCGGCACTCGACGTCCCCGCACCGCTGGCACCCGTGCCCGGGCTGGACACGGGATTCGCGATGACGGCGATCGAACCGGACGGCGAGCGGACGTTCGTGACCGTGGCGGGCGCCGAGTCCGCCGAGCCGGCGCTCGAGGACGTCGTCCTCGACCCCGCCGACGTCGTGCACGTGCACGGCTACGGGCTCGTGCAGCCCGCGCGAGGGCCCGCGCTCGCGGCGTTCGTGCTCGGGCTGCCCGAAGCGGTGACGGTCGTCCTCGATCCGGGACCGTTCGGCGCGGACGCGGACCCGGAGGTCCTCGCGCGGCTCCTCCCCCGCGTCGACTGGTGGAGCGGGAGCATCGCGGAGGCGCGGGCGGCGACCGGGCTCGGGGACGCGGAGGCGGCCGCCGGTCTGCTGGCCGGTACGGTCCGCCGCGGGGCCGTGGTCCGGCAGGGCGCGGACGGGTGCCTCGTCGCGCTGCGAGGCGGACGGCCGACCCGGCTCCCCGCGGTCGACGTGCTGGTCGTGGAGACGAACGGCGCCGGGGACACGCACGTGGGCACGTTCCTCGCGGGCCTGCTCCGCGGCCGGGCACCGCTCGATGCGGCCCGCGACGCGAACGAGGCCGCCGCTGCGTTCATCTCCGGGTCACGCTGACGCGATCGGAGCCCGCGCGGTCGGGCGGGTGGCGCGCGTCAGGCCGGCGCGGAGGCCGCGACCTGCTCCTCGCGCAGCGCGAGGTAGGCGCGCACCTCGCCCTTCACCTTGTGCTCCATCACGAAGCTGAGGGCCGGCACGACGCCGCCGAGGCCGATGATGATGAACCGGGTGATCGGGTACCGCATCACCGTGATGAGCACGAAATCGCTCACCAGGTAGGCGATGAACAGGTAGCCGTGCGTGATGAGCACCGCGAGGCTCAGGTTGAAGCCGCCGACCGACGGCACCTGCTCGGGCGGCACGAACGCCGCCGCACCGAGCGCTCCGCCGACCACCAGCTCGGAGCCGAACACGTACCGGACCACGACCTCGACGCAGACGAGCAGGAGGAAGGTGCCCGTCGCGTAGGCGAAGACCTTGTAGAACAGCAGGCTGCGCCGGATGGTCGGGAAATCCCGCGTCGGCGGGACACGGAGTGGGCTCCAGGGCATGAGGCCCGATGGTAGGCGAAGTTCTACACGCTGTCGTGAACGGGGCGTGACTCGGACTCCGCTCCGGTGGCCTCGGCCTGCTCCTGCTCCCACCGGTCCCGCACCAACCGGTACCAGACGTAGAACGCGGCGAGCGCGAGCAGCACCCACTCCACCGCGTACAGCACGTTGAGCAGGTTCAGCTCGACCTGCTCGCCCGGCCTCGGCGAGTAGATGTCCACGAGCCCGTCGGGCGCCGACGCGAGCGTGAGCACGCCCTCGTAGGTCGGCGCCCCGACGTCCTGCGTCCAGAGGTTGACGAGGCGGGCGGTCGACACCGCGTCGAGGGCGGAAGGATCCCCGGACGCGGAGGGCTCTGCGGCGTCGCTGTCGACGTAGCGGCCGACGAACTCGGTCTCCGCCGGCGGGGTGGCCTTCGCCCGCTCCAGCGCCGCCTTCGCGCCCGCCTCCGTGCGCGTCCAGCCGAGCGCCACCGCGAGCTGGGAGCCGTCGTCGAGCACCGCGTGCCCGACGACCCACCAGCCGCGGTCGCCGCGGTTCAGCCGGTCGCTCGCGATGACGGTGTCGGCCGGCACGAGCCGCCCCCGCGCCTCCGTCTTCTGCCCCACCGACGCGTCCGTCTGCTGGGCGGCGGGCTTCGCGATGCGGGAGAGCGGCACGGTCCGCTCGGTCGCCCGCGCGACGACGGTGCCCTGCTGCACGGCACGGGAGATCTGCCACTGACTGAGCAGGGCGAAGGTGACGGCGACGACGACCGCGACGAGGAGCAGGCCGATCGAGCGCGGCGTGACGAACGCCGCCCGCAGACTCCTGGGTGCTGCGGGCGACGTCACGGTCATACAGCCTGCACGATCTCCGGGGCCTCGAGGCGCACGCGGTCCGCCGACTCGTCGTCGGGCATGGTCTGGCTCTCGCGCTCGGCACGGACGCGCTCGAGGTAGGTGTCGACCTCCAGCTGCTCGTGCTTCGCGTCCCAGCCCAGCACCTCGCCCATCAGCTTGGCCGTGACGGGCGCCGCCGACACCCCGCGGTCCCACGCCTCGATCGAGATGCGGGTGCGGCGGGCGAGCACGTCGTCGACGTGCAGCGCGCCCTCGTGGGTCGTGGCGTACACGATCTCCGCCTGCAGGTAGTCGTCGGCGCCGGGGATCGCCGCGGCGAGCTCGGGCCGCGCGGTGATGAGGTCGATCACCTCCGAGGTGAGCGTCCCGTACCGGTTGAGCAGGTGCTCGACCCGAGCCGTGTGCAGCCCGGTGCGCGCCGCGATCGCCGCGCGCTGGTTCCAGGCCGCCTGGTACCCCTCTGCGCCGATCAGCGCGATGTCCTCCGTCACCGACTTCGGCACGCGCTCGTCGAGCGCGGAGGCCGCGGTGTCGATCGCGTCCTTCGCCATCACCCGGTAGGTGGTCCACTTGCCGCCGGCGATGACGACGAGGCCGGGCACGACGTGGGCGACGTAGTGCTCGCGGGAGAGCTGGCTCGTCTCCTCGCTCTCACCGGCGAGCAGCGGCCGGAGGCCGGCGTACACGCCCTCGACGTCCTCCCGCGTGAGGGGGACCGCGAGCACCTCGTTCACGTGGTCGAGGATGTAGTCGATGTCCTTCGCGGTCGCCGCGGGGTGCGCCTTGTCGAGGTGCCAGTCCGTGTCGGTCGTGCCGACGAGCCAGTGGCGGCCCCACGGGATCACGAACAGCACGCTCTTCTCGGTCCGGAGGATCATGCCCATCGTCGAGCGGATGCGGTCCCTCGGCACCACGAGGTGGACGCCTTTCGAGGCGCGGACGTGCACCTGTCCGCGCTCGCCGACGAGCGCCTGCGTGTCGTCCGTCCAGACGCCCGTGGCGTTCACGATCTGCTTCGCGCGGATCTGGAAGCGCTCACCGGTCTCGAGGTCGTGCGCGTCGACGCCGACGACCCGCTCGCCGACCTTGATGAACCCCTCCACCCGGACCCGGGTGGCGACGTGGGCGCCGTAGTACGACGCGGTCCGCGCCACGGTGGCGCCGTAGCGGGCGTCGTCGACCTGGGCGTCGAAGTAGGTCATGCCGCCGACCATCGCGCCCTTCTTCAGTGAGGGGATCGCCTTGTACAGCTGGCGGCGGCTGAGGTGCCGGTGGTGCGGGACGCCCGGCGGCCGGCCGCCCGTCCAGCTGAACGCGTCGTACATCGCCATGCCGGCCCCGATGTAGGCGCGCTCCCACACGCGGTGGGTCAGCGGGAAGAGGAACTTCACCGGCTTCACGAGGTGCGGGGCGATCCGCTGCAGCAGCAGACCGCGCTCGATGAGCGCCTCGCGCACGAGCGCGAAGTTCAGCTGCTCGAGGTAGCGGATGCCGCCGTGCACGAGCTTCGAGGACCGGCTCGACGTGCCGGCCGACCAGTCCCGCGCCTCCACGAGCCCGACGGACAGCCCCCGGGTGACCGCGTCCAGCGCGGAGCCCGTGCCCACGATGCCGCCGCCCACGACCAGGATGTCGAGCTCCTGGTCGCGCATCGCGGCGATCGCCGCGCGCCGCTGCGCCGGGCCGAGCCCGCTCGCTCCCGAGGCCGCCACGGGCGCCACCTCGTCGTCGGACCTGACCGGGTTCCTCGTCGCCACCGCGCGCCTCCCACTGCGTCCGTGCCCGCGGTCCTGGTGCGGACCGCGTGCCGTGCTTCGGGCTGGGAGAGTACCTGCGCATCCTTCCGCGCCGATCCGACGGCGGCGGATCTGCACGGATGTTCACGCGGCCGCGGCTCAGCCCCCGTACGGCGAGACGACGACCTCCACGCGCTGGAACTCCTTGATGTCCGAATAGCCGGTGGTGGCCATCGAGCGGCGCAGCGCACCCGCCAGGTTCACCGTGCCGTCGGGCCGGTGGGCCGGCCCGAACAGCAGCTGCTCGAGCGGCGCGGCCTGGCCCACCCAGACGCGGCGCCCGCGCGGGAGCTGCTCGTGGTGCGCCTCCAGCCCCCAGTGCCAGCCGCCACCCGGTGCACTCGTCGAGCGCGCGAGCGTCGTGCCGAGCATGACGGCGTCGGCGCCCACCGCGATGGCCTTCACGATGTCGCCCGAGTTGCCGAGGCCGCCGTCGGCGATGACGTGCACGTACCGGCCGCCGGACTCGTCGAGGTAGTCGCGGCGCGCACCGGCGACGTCGGCCACGGCGGTCGCCATCGGCGCGTGGATGCCGAGCGAGGTGCGGGTGGTGCTCGCCGCGCCGCCGCCGAACCCGACGAGCACCCCGGCCGCACCGGTGCGCATGAGGTGCAGCGCGGCCGTGTAGGTGGCCGCACCGCCGACGATCACCGGGACGTCGAGCTCGTAGATGAACCGGCGCAGGTCGAGCGGCTCGGTCGACTTCGAGACGTGCTCGGCCGACACCGTCGTGCCCCTGATCACGAACAGGTCGACGCCCGCGTCGATGACGGTCTGCGAGAACTCCTGCGTGCGCTGCGGCGACAGGGCCGCGGCGACGGGGACGCCCGATGCGCGGATCTCCGCGATCCGCGCCGAGATGAGCTCCGCGCGGATGGGCGCGCGGTAGATCTCCTGCATCCGCTGCGTCGCCCGGTCCTCCGGCAGCTCGCGGATCTCCGCGAGCAGCGGCTCCGGGTCCTCGTAGCGCGTCCACAGCCCCTCGAGGCCGAGCACCCCGAGGCCGCCGAGCCGCCCGAACGCGACGGCCGTCGCGGGCGACGTGACCGAGTCCATGGGGGCGGAGAGGAACGGCACCTCGAACTGGAAGGCGTCGATCGACCAGGTGGTCGAGACGTCCTCGGGGTCCCTGGTGCGCCTGGACGGCACCACCGCCACGTCGTCGAACGCGTAGACCCGCCGCGCGCGCTTCGCCCGGCCGATCTCGAAGTCCATGCTCACGGTCGGCAACCCTATCGACGGGGGCCGTGCGGGCCCCGGACTGGGGGCTCCCCGAGCCGGGGAGCCCCTGCGCCCGCAGGGAAGAGTGGACGCGTGGCCAGGGTCCTCTTCACGAGCTCACGGCAGGACGGGTTCGTGCTGCCGCTGCTCCAGCTCACCCGGGCCATGGTCTCCCGCGGCGACGAGGTGTGGTTCCTGTGCGGGGAGGCCTTCCGCGACCGCATCGAGGCCGCCGGCGCACGCTTCGTGCGGCTGCCCTACGACGGCGAGGTCGACCCGGGCGCCGGATCGGGCGGCCCGGAGCCCGTCCGGGGCGGCGTGCGGGAGATGACGGAGATGCTGCGCTCCCTCTTCCTCGACACCGTGGAGGCGGACTTCCGGACGGTGCTCGAGCTGCACCGCAGCCTGCACCTCGACCTCGTGGTCACCGAGCAGCTCTTCATCGGCAGCAGCGCCATCGGGCTGCTGCCGCGTGCGGAACGACCCGCGATCCTCACCCTCGGCCTCGTCCCCCTCCCGTTCTTCAGCCCGGACGTGGCACCCTTCGGCACCGGCATCACCCCCATGGACGGCCCGCTCAACGTGCTGCGGAACCGGGCGATGCAGGCCGTCGTGGACACCTTCGCGCTCGCCGACATCCGGCGGGCGTTCACCACGACCATCGAGCGACTGACCGGCGTGCATCCCGGGGGACGGCTGTTCGACCTCGGCCTGTCGACCGACGTGTGGGCGCAGGTGAGCGTGCCGCAGTTCGAGTACCCGCGGCGCCGCATCCCGGAGCAGGTGCGCTACGTCGGTCCGCTGCCGGCCCCCTCCGCCTTTCCCCTGCCCGACTGGTGGGACTACCGCGAGCGGCGGCGCATCGTGCACGTCACGCAGGGCACCTACGCGAACCAGGACCCCACGGCGCTGATCGTGCCCACCATCCGCGGGCTGGCGGAGGAGGACGTGCTGGTGGTCGCGACGACGGGCGGGCCGTCCCCCGCCACCGTCGCGCAGGCGTACGGGGGGCCGCTGCCCGAGAACGTGCGGGTCGAGCGGTTCATGCCGTACGACCATCTGCTGCGCGCCGCGCACGTGATGGTCACGAACGGCGGCTTCGGTGCCGTGCACCACGCCCTGCGCCACGGGCTCCCGCTCGTCGTGGCGGGCACCACGGAGGACAAGCTCGAGGTGAACGCGCGCGTCCGCTTCTCCGGCGCCGGCGTGGACCTCCGCGAGCAGCGCCCCTCCCCCGATGCGGTGCGCGCCGCGGTCCTGCACGTGCTCGACGACCGCGCGCAGTTCCGCCGGGCCGCCGCCCGCCTCGCCCGCGCGATCGCGGACACCGACGCGATCGCGTCGCTCCTCGCGATCGCGGACGAGCTGATCGCCGCAACTCCGACCCGCTCCTCCTGAGCACGTCAGCAGGCTGATCCCGCTTCGGCGGGCCGAGACGGGGCGCTCTGGCCTGCCCGAGCACGACCGGCCTGCCGACGTGCTCGGTGCGGCGGCCGGTCGGGCGGGTGAGGGCGACCGGAGGAGGTCAGCGACGGTAGTTGGGCGCCTCCACGACCATCTGCACGTCGTGCGGGTGCGACTCCTTGAGGCCCGCTGCCGTGATGCGCACGAACCGGCCGCGCTCCTTCAGCTCCGGGATCGTCCTGCCACCGACGTAGAACATCGACTGCCGGAGGCCGCCGAGCAGCTGGTAGACGACGCTGCCGACCGGGCCCCGGTAGGGCACCTGGCCCTCGATGCCTTCGGCGATCAGCTGCTCGTCGGAGGGGACGTCCGCCTGGAAGTAGCGGTCGCGCGAGTACGACGTCTTCTTGCCGCGGGTCTGCAGGGCCCCGAGCGACCCCATGCCGCGGTAGGTCTTGAACTGCTTGCCGTTGACGTAGATCAGGTCGCCGGGGCTCTCGTCCGTGCCCGCGAGCAGCGAGCCGAGCATCACGGACTCCGCACCCGCGACGAGCGCCTTCGCGATGTCGCCCGAGTACTGCAGCCCGCCGTCGGCGATCACCGGCACACCGGCCGCCCTGGCCGCGAGGGACGCCTCGTACACGGCGGTCACCTGGGGCACGCCGACGCCCGCGACCACGCGGGTGGTGCAGATGGAGCCGGGGCCCACCCCGACCTTCACCGCGTCCACGCCGGCGTCGATGAGCGCCTGGGCGCCGCTGCGCGTCGCCACGTTGCCGCCGATCACGTCGACGTGCGCCGCACGCGGCTCCGCCTTCAGGCGCCGGATGATGTCGAGCACCCCCGCGCTGTCGCCGTTCGCGGTGTCGACGACGAGGATGTCCACCCCCGCGTCGATCAGGGTCATCGCGCGCTCCCACGCGTCGCCGAAGAAGCCGATCGCCGCGGCCACCCTGAGCCGTCCCGCGTCGTCCTTCGTGGCGTTCGGGTACCGCTCGCTCTTCTCGAAGTCCTTGACCGTGATGAGGCCGGTGAGGCGGCCCTCGTCGTCGACGAGCGGCAGCTTCTCGATGCGGTGCTGCGCGAGCAGGCCGATCGCGTCGTCGGGGTCGACCCCCTCCTTCGCGGTCACGAGCGGCTGCTTCGTCATCACGTCGGCGACGCGCGTGGTCTCCTTCTCGAACGGGGAGACGAACCGGATGTCGCGGTTCGTGACGATGCCGACGAGCTTCCCGTCCGCGTCCACCACCGGCAGGCCGCTCACCCGGAAGTGGCCGCAGAGCCGGTCCACGTCCGCGACGGTCGCGTCGGGCGTCGTGGTCACCGGGTGGGTGATCATCCCCGACTCGCTGCGCTTGACCTGGTCGACCTGGCTCGCCTGGTCCTCGACGGACAGGTTCCGGTGGAGCACGCCGAGGCCGCCCTGCCGGGCCATGGCTATGGCCATCCTCGACTCGGTGACCGTGTCCATCGCCGACGAGATCAGCGGCGACGCGATCCGGATGTTCCGCGTGAGGCGGGTGGACGTGTCGGCCTCGCTGGGGATCACGTCCGTGTGCCCGGGCAGGAGCATCACGTCGTCGTAGGTGAGTCCCAGAAGCCCGAACGGATCGTCTGCCATGCATCCCCCAAACCGGTGATTCGCCCGGGAATTCCCCGTGCAGCCATGGTAGGGGCGCGCGGCCCCTCCCTGCCGCCCGTCCGGCCGCGGGCCGGGGTCAGGCGGGCAGGTCGTCCCCGGTCAGCTCGTCGACGTCCTTCGCGAGGGTGCCGAGGTAGAGCTCGATGACCTTCGGGTCGTCCGCGAGCTCGTGACCGGTGCCGGTGTAGGAGTTGCGCCCCTGGTCGAGCACGTAGCCGCGGTCGCAGATCTGCAGGCAGCGCCGAGCGTTCTGCTCGACCATCACGACGGTGACGCCCGTGCGGTTGATCTTCCGCGTGCGGATGAAGGTCTCGTCCTGCCGGACCGGCGACAGACCCGCCGACGGCTCGTCGAGCAGCAGCACCTTGGGCTCCATCATGAGCGCGCGTGCCATCGCGACCGACTGCCGCTCGCCGCCCGACAGGCCGCCGGCCCGCTGGCTGCGCCGCTGCGCGAGCACCGGGAACAGGTCGTAGATCGCCTCGAGCCGCTCGCTCAGCTTCTTGGGGCGCAGGAACAGCCCCATCTGCATGTTCTCCTCGATGGTGAGGGAGGGGAACACGTTGTTCGTCTGCGGCACGAACCCGACGCCCGCCTGCACGAGTCGGTTGGCCTTGAAGTTCGTGATGTCCTCGCCGTTCAGGAGCACGTGCCCCGAGCGGACGTTGACGAGGCCGAAGAGCGCCTTCAGCAGCGTCGACTTGCCCGCGCCGTTCGGCCCGATGATGCCGATGAGCTCGCCCGGGTACGCCTGCAGGCTGCAGTCGTTGAGGATGTTGACGCCCGGGAGGTAGCCCGCGTCGAGGTGCTGGGCGTCGATGACGGGTCCGTCGTTGCCGGTGTACGCGACCATCAGGCCTTCTTCCCCGCCCGCTCGGCGTCCTCGGCCGCCTCGGCCGCCTCGAAGTCCTCGTCGAGCACGCTGTCGTCGCCGAGGTCCTGGTCGTGGTGCGACCCGAGGTAGGCGTCGACGACCGCCTGGTGCTGCATGACCGTCGCGGGCACGCCCTCGGCGACGACCCGTCCCTCCGCCATCACCACCACCCAGTCGGAGATGTGCCGCACCATGTGCATGTCGTGCTCGACGAAGAGCACCGTGGTGCCCCGGTCGCGCAGGTCCTGGATGTGCCCGAGCAGCGACTGGGTGAGGGCGGGGTTCACCCCCGCCATCGGCTCGTCGAGCATGATCATCGCCGGGTCGCTCATCAGCGCCCGCGCCATCTCGAGCAGTTTCCGCTGGCCCCCGGAGAGGCTGCCGGCGTAGTCCTTCTGCTTCGATTCGAGCTTGAAGCGGGTGAGCAGCTCCACCGCCTTCTCGCGGATCTCCGCCTCCCGCTTGCGCCACGTGGGGCGCGCGAGCGCGGCGAGCATGCGCTCGCCCGGCTGGTCCTTCGCCCCGAGCAGCATGTTGTCCATCACCGTCATCGCCGACAGCGCCTTGGTGAGCTGGAACGTCCGCACCATGCCGGCCTGCGCGACCCGGAAGGCGCTGGTGGCGCCCAGGCTCCTGCCCTGGAACCGCCAGGACGCGAACGGCCCCTCGCCCCCTCCGAACGCGGGCTTCGCGGAGGAGGGCTTGTCGAAGCCGGTGATGAGGTTGAAGAACGTCGTCTTGCCGGCGCCGTTCGGGCCGATGAGGGCGGTGATCGCGCCGCGCTGCACCTCGAGGTGGTCGACGTCGACGGCCGTCATGCCGCCGAACCGGCGCACCACGTGGTCGACCGTGAGGATCGGCTGCGGCTTCGCGCTCCCGGGCTCCTGCTGCACGTCGGCGAGCTTCGCCCGCAGCGCCGCCCGGTCGTAGTCGTAGCCGTCCTGGGTCCAGCCGTTCTCGTCAGGCACCGAAGCTCAGCTCCTTCTTGTTCCCGAGGATCCCCTGCGGCCGGAAGATCACCAGCAGCATGAGCCCCACCCCGACCAGGATGTAGGTGAACTCGGGGATCTGCTGCTGGTTCATGATCGACGACGGCACGAACTGCGTCACGACGTCCTGCAGCCACACCACGAAGATGAAGTAGAGGAAGCTGCCGAGCACCGGGCCGAGCACCGTCGCCGCCCCGCCGAGGAGCAGCGTCGTGTACAGCAGGAAGGTCGTCGTGCGGCCGAGCGCATCCGGCTGCACGGAGGCGCCGAGCGCGAAGACCATGCCACCGAGCGCACCGATCACACCCCCGAGCACGAGGCTCTGGATCTTGTAGAGGTAGACGTTCTTCCCGAGGCTCCTGACCGCGTCCTCGTCCTCGCGGATGCCGCGGATCGTGCGGCCCCACGGGCTGCGGAAGAGCAGGAAGACGACCAGCGCGCACAGTGCGGCGACCGCCCACCCGACGAGGCTCAGCCACCACGAGTTGCCTGCGCTGTACGGGTACGTCCACGGCCCGATGGTGAACAGGCCGGACTTCGGGAACGGCGACAGCGCGATGAACTCGCCCGAGTAGCGGGATCCGGCGATGCCCGCCACGCCGCCCGTGACGGGGGCCAGGGACTGGTCGCCGCCGACGATCCGGATGATCTCGGCGGCGGCGATCGTGACGATCGCGAGGTAGTCGCCCCGCAGCCGCAGCGTCGGGATGCCGAGGATCAGCGCGAACAGCGCGGCAGCCGCCAACCCCACGATGACGCCCAGCCACAGCGGGCCGCCGAACTCGATGGTGATCGCGAGACCGTATGCGCCGAGCAGCATGAAGCCGGCTTGACCGATGTTGACGAGGCCCGTGTACCCGAAGTGCACGTTGAGCCCGATCGCCGCGATCGCGAACGCCGCGGTGGTCGCCGAGATGATCGCGGCGCCGCCGTCCTGGAAGAGGGTGAAGAGGAAGTTCATGATGGGCCTTCCGCGTCAGCCGACGCGCTCCTTCCGGCCGAGGATGCCCTGCGGCCGGAACACCAGCACGAGGATCAGGATGAGCAGGGCGGTCGCGTACTTCACGTTGTTCGAGAGGAACAGCGTCGACAGCTGCACGACCAGGCCGATCACGATCGAGCCGACGAGGGCGCCGAACGCGGTGCCGAGGCCGCCGAGGGTGACCGCCGCGAACATGAGCAGGAGCAGCTGGACGCCGGTGCTCCACTGGATGCCGCCGTACACGAGCGCGTACAGCGCCCCGGAGAGCGCGGCGAGGCCCATCGCGACGGTCCACACCAGTCGGATCACGCGGTCGACGTCGATGCCCGATGCGGCGGCGAGCGCCCGGTTGTCCGAGACCGCCCGCGCGGCGCGCCCGATGCGGGTGCGCTGCAGCACGAGGCCGACGGCGACCAGCGCGACGATCGAGACGAGCATCGACCAGTAGGCGGCCGGCGTGATGTCGAGCGGACCGGTGTTCAGCTGGATCCCGGTCGACACCGACAGCACCTGCGAGCCGAAGAAGTACTGGAAGACGTACTCGGCCGCGAACGACAGGCCGATCGTGACGACCATCAGCTGGGTCAGGCCCAGACCGCGCTTGCGGAGCGGTCCCCAGATGAGCCGGTCCTGGAAGTAGCCGGTCGCGGCGCCGACGACGATCGCGATGAGGGCCGCGAGGACGAACGGCAGCCCCAGCACCGTGCCGAACAGGTAGGCCATGAACCCGCCGAGGGTCACCTGCTCGGCGTGCGCGAAGTTCGACAGCCCGGTCGTGCCGTAGATCAACGAGAGGCCGATCGAGGCGAGCGCGAGCAGGAGCCCGAGGAGCAGTCCCTGGGCCGCGCGCTGCCAGGCGAGGCCCGCGAAGGTCGTGGGCACGGTGCTGGTGGTCGCCTGCGAGCCCTTGAAGCTCCCGGACAGCTGGAAGAACGCGGCCCGGAGCGCGCCGACGACCGCCTGCACCTTGCGCTCGGTCACCTGCGCCTTCACGCCCGCCGGCAGCGTCGAGGTCTTGAGGGTCAGGGTGTAGAGGCCGTTCTGGCTGACCTTGAACGCGAAGTGCCCCTCCGCGTCCGTGGCGGTGGTCGCCTGATCGCTGCCGGCGTCGCTCATCGTGATCGTGACGCCCTTGACGCCGTTGCCGTTGCCGTCGTTCAGGGTGCCCGCGACGCAGCCGAGGTTCGGGTCGACCGTGCATCTCGGCACCGCGACGATGCGGGCGCTCTGCACGACGGTGTCGCTGGGCGAAGGGCTAGGACTCGGGGAGGCGGCGGACGCCGGGCCTCCGATGAGCAGGACGGCGCCGGCGGTGAGTGCTGCGGCGCCGAGGAGTCGGTGGATGGCGGTGCGGGTTCGGGAACTCGAGCGCACGGGGTTCCTTCCGGTCGTCGGCGGTACGGGACCGGGGCCCGGCATGCGCGGCCGGGCCCCGGTCCTCTGGGTGGATCAGCCCTTGACGGAGTTCAGGAACTTCGACGGGGCCTTGCCGACGTACTGGTAGATCGAGATGTAGCCGCTGGACGGGTCGTGACCCGCGTTCAGCGGGCCGATGCCCGAGGGACCCTCGTAGTGGATGTTCTTCGTGCCGCTCTTGATGAGCTTCAGGCAGTCCGCGTACGACTTGCACGCGGTGCCGTTCGTCGAGCCGGTCACCGGGAGGATGTTCTTCTGGATGCTCGCCGGGCTCGAGTCACCGGCGATGTCCGCCGCGAGCGCCATGATCGTGACCGCGTCGTACGACTCGGCCGCGTAGCCCCAGGCGTCGACCTTGCCGTTCTCGTTCTTCTGGTACCAGCCCTGCAGGAGCGCCTTGAACGAGTCGGACGGGTTCACGCCCTGGGTCGAGCCCTTGGCGCCGGTGAGGTCCGGGATGCCCTTGGTCGCGCTGTAGTCGTTCAGGTTGCCGTCGACGAAGTACACCTTCTTCATCGACCAGCCGGCCGAGGCGAGCGCCGGGAGGATCTGCGCCGTCTGGTCGAAGGCGTCGATGATGATCGCGTCCGGCTTGGTCGCGAGCACCGCGGAGACCTCGGAGCTGAAGTTCGTCTCGGTCGAGGGGAACTCCTGGTTCTTGCCCTGCGCACCGTAGGTCACCGTGCCGCCCGCGCCCTCGATCGACTTCTGGATCGAGTTGCGGAGGTTCGTGCCGTACGAGTCGTTGAAGACGAGGATGCCGACCTTGCTGTTGCCGTCCTGGACGACCTGCTGGCCGAGCGCGTTGCCCTCGACCGCGTTCGGCGGGGCGTCGCGGAAGTACCACGGCGAGATGCCGGTCAGCTTGTCGTCGGTGTTCGCCGGGGAGAACATCACCGTGGACTGCGCGGCGACCGTCGGGAGGACGGCCTCGCTGACGCTCGAGGACTCGGCACCGAGGATGGCGCCGACCTTCGCTGCGAGCAGCTTCTTGATGTTCTGCTGGCCGATGGTCGGGTGATCGGTGTCGCTCGAGTCGGTCGAGATGATGCAGGGCGCCGTGCCGTTGACGCCGCCCGCCTTCGCGATCTCCGACAGCGCCTGGCCTGCGCCGGCGACCGCGGCGGGGCCGAGGGAGGCGAGCGAACCGGTCAGGGGCAGGAAGGTGCCCAGCTTGAACGTCGTCTTGTTGTCCTCGCTGCCCGAGCAGGTCGAGACGGCGGTGAGGGCCGTCCCGGACGCTGCCGCCGAGGACGACGAGGCCGAGGAGGTCGACGTGGACCCCGAGGTGGAGGAGCAGGCGGCGAGCGCGATGACGGCCGTCGCTCCGATCGCGACGACCGCGAGCCCGCGGCGCGTGCGGAGGGTTCCAGGCATGCGGATCCTTACTTCTGGCGTGTGATGGCAGCCGTGCCGAGGTCGGCACAGACCGAAAACGTATGCAGGTGGTGTTCCGAGCATGTTTCCAGGATGGGTCTTTCGGCCGATTCGTTAGCAATCCGTGACCCGTGGTGTAGCGCCGCTACAACGAGGGGCGCCGACACCTTCCGCGGACCGGAACGAAGGGGTACGGTTCGCCGATGCGGCGGGTCGCGGTGCTGATCGGGTGCTGCCTGCCGCTGCTGCTCACCGCATGCACCGCCGCCTCCTCCGCACCCCGCACGACGCCGGCCGGGCCGCCCGTCTTCCCGCGCGTCGCCGGGCGCGTGCTGTCCACGACGGAGGCCGCGCCCGGGGACTGGGTGATCCGGGTGCGCGTGGCGGACCCGGTCACCGCCTACGAGCGGGCCCGCGCGCTGCTCACCGCGAAGGGCTACCAGTTGACGAACGACGAGCAGGCGGCCGACGGCGGTCAGGGGCAGGCGTGCTCGACGGCGCTGTGCGTGACCTTCTCCGCGCTGGTGCGCCCGGGCACGGGCCCCGTGGTGGAGTACGAGGCGTTCCACTCGACGGGCGTCGTCGGCTGACCGTCAGGCGACGGGTGCGACCGCCGGCCTCCGCGAGCGCCCCCGCACCACGCCCTCGCCGATGAGCACGGCGAGCGCCAGCCAGACCAGCCCGAAGCCGACCCACCGCCCGACCGACATCGCCTCGTGGAGGAACGCGACGCCGATCACGAGCTGCAGGATCGGCGTCAGGTACTGCAGGAACCCGACGACCGAGAGCGGGAGCCGCCTGGTCGAGGCGGCGAACAGCAGCAGGGGCACCGCCGTCCCGATGCCCGCGGACGTGAGCATCAGTGTCGGGAGGACGCCCGCTGCGCCGTACGCCAGCCCGGGGCCCGCGCCCACCAGCACCAGCTCGACGATCGCGACCGGCGTCAGCCACGCCGTCTCGAGCGTGAGCCCGGACACGGCGTCGATCCGCCCCAGCCGCTTCTTCACGAGGCCGTAGCCGCCGAACGAGAGGGCGAGGGCGAGCGAGGTCCAGGGCAGCGCCCCCGCTTCGACCGCGATCACCACGACCGCGACGGCGCTGATGCCGATCGCGACCCACTGACCGGGGCGGAGCCGCTCCCGCAGCACGACGACGCCGAGCAGGATCGTGACGATCGGGTTGATGAAGTAGCCGAGCGCCGCCTCGACCACGTGCCCCGTGGTGGTCGCGAGCACGTAGACGGTCCAGTTCACCCAGATCAGGGCTCCGGCGAGCCCGAACGAGGCGACGGCGCGGCGGTCGCCGAGCACCGCGCGGAAGCGGCGCCACGACCTCGTGACCGCGAGCAGGATCGCGCAGAACACGAGCGAGAAGACGATGCGCCAGGACACGATCTCGAACGCACCCGCCGGACGCATCAGCAGGAAGTAGAGGGGCATCGCGCCCCACAGCAGGTAGGCCCCGACGCCGAAGAGCAACCCCGCGCGCTCACCGGACCTCACCGCTCGAGCCTAGGCGCCGGGAACGACGGACGCCCCGCACCTAGCGGTGCGGGGCGTCCGGTCGAGCGGAGCGCGGCTCAGCGGACGACGACCGCCAGGACGTCGCGCGCGGAGAGGACGAGGTAGTCCTCGCCCGACACCTTGACCTCGGTGCCGCCGTACTTCGAGTAGATGACGCGGTCGCCGACGGCGACGTCGAGCGGGACGCGGTTCCCGTTGTCGTCGATGCGACCCGGGCCCACCGCGACGACCTCGCCCTCCTGGGGCTTCTCCTTCGCGGTGTCGGGGATCACGAGACCCGACGCGGTCGTCTGCTCGGCCTCGACCTGGCTGATCACGATTCGATCCTCGAGCGGCTTGATGGAGACCGACACGGTCCACCTCTGCTTTCCTGAGTGCTTCTACACGTTCGATTGGCACCGGGCGCTACCGAGTGCCAGGCCCTAACACTAGGCGCCCGACTGGCACTCACGCAATGCGAGTGCCAACCGGGCACCCCTACGGTGGTCGGGTGGACCGCAGCGACCTCGAGGCGCTCCTCGACCCCCGTGTCCTCGCCGCGGTCGACGTCGAGTCCCGCGCCGGACAGGTGGACGCCCTGGCCGCGTCCAGCGCCCTGCGACGCGCAGGCTTCACGCCGCAGCAGGCGTCGGTGATCCTCACCCAGGCGGCCCTCCGGCGCCGCGCCAGGGGGAAGTTCGGCGAGTTCGCCGACCGGATGCTCTTCACCAGAGCCGGCCTGGAGCAGGCGACCCGGCTCGACGTCGCCGCACGGCACGCGGCGCGTCTCCGCGCCGCGGGCGCGGGGCTCGTGGCCGACCTCGGCTGCGGGATCGGGGGCGACGCGCTGGCGATCGCCGCCGTCGGGCTGCGGGTGCTCGCCGTCGAACGCGACGAGGTGACGGCGGTGCTGGCGCAGGCCAATCTGGCGCCGTTCCCGGAGGCGGAGGTCGTGGTCGGCGACGCGGAGACGGTCGGGCTCGGCGACGTGGACGCCGCCTGGATCGACCCGGCCAGGCGGACGGCCGGGCACGCGGGCACGAGGCGCGTGGGCCCCGCGGACTACTCGCCGTCCCTCGACTTCGTCGACCGGACCGCTGGACGGATGCCCACGGGCGTGAAGCTCTCGCCCGCGCACGACCGGGGGACGATCCCCCACGACGCCGAGGCGCAGTGGGTGTCCGACCGCGGCGAGGTGGTGGAGCTCGTGCTCTGGCGCGGAGGACTCGCCCGGGACGGCGTGCGCCGGGCCGCGCTGGTGACCGGAGCGGCGGGTACCGCCGAGCTGGTCGCGCCCGCGGACAGCGAGGACGAGCCGGTCGGCCCGCTCGGCGACCACGTGCACGAGCCGGACGGGGCCGTCGTGCGCGCACGGCTCATCGGCGATCTCGCCCGGCGCACGGGCACCCGGCCCGTCGGCCCGGGGATCGCCTACCTCACGGGCGACGGGCCGGTCTCGTCACCGTTCCTGACCTCGTTCGCGGTCCAGGCGGTGCTGCCGTTCGACCGGCAGCGCATCCGGACGGAGCTGCGCGCTCGCGGCGTCGGGCGGCTCGAGATCAAGAAGCGCGGGGTCGACCTCGACCCCGCCGCGTTCCGCAAGGGGCTGGCCCTCCGGGGCGACGAGGAGTCGACCCTGATCGTCACCCGCACGGCCGACCGGCGGGTGGCGCTGCTGTGCCGGCGGGTGGCCGCCGGGGGCCCTCAGGGCGAGGTCGAGTAGCCGTTGTTCGCCAACGTGGCGAACAGCGCGATCCAGGCGATGGTGATGATCAGCCCGAGCAGCGTGAGGACGATGCCGATGATCAGTCCGGCCATCGCGAGGCCGCGCCCGCTCTCACCGGTGCGCTTGATCTGACCGAGGGCGATCGGCCCGCAGATGATGCCGCCGATCGGCACGACGATGCCGAGGATCAGCGCGACGATCGCGAGGGCGTTCGTCCGCTGCGCGGGTGCTCCCGAGTACGGCGTGGACGGCGGCGGGGAGGGCTGGTAGTCGCTCATGGCTCCTCATCGAGGGTGGTGCGTCCATGGTCCCAGCGCGCACGGGTGACCGTCAACGGACATGCGGAGAACGGTCAGGGGATCAGGACCTGCCCGACCGGCAGGGTCGAGTCCACCCCGAACCCGCTGCCGCTCGGCGCCGCTCCCGCCTCCACGAGCCGCGCACCGAGCCCGGCGATCATCGCGCCGTTGTCGGTGCAGAGGTCGAAGGGCGGGATGCGCAGGCGGACGCCCGCGGCCGCCGCCCGCTCGGTCGCGACGTCGCGCAGCCGGCGGTTGGCGACCACGCCGCCGCCGAGCAGCAGCCGGGGCACGCCGGTCTCCGCGCACGCGTCGAGCGCCTTGGTGACGAGCACGTCGACCACCGCCTCCCGGAACGACGCGGCCACGTCCCCGATCGCGAGCGCGGCGCCGTCGGCCTCCGCCCGCTCGACGTGCCGGGCGACCGCGGTCTTCAGGCCCGAGAACGAGAAGTCGAAGCGGTGCCGCGCGCGGTCCTTGGGTGCGGTCAGCCCGCGCGGGAAGCGGATCGCGGCCGGATCGCCGTCGGCGGCCGCGCGATCGATGGACGGGCCGCCCGGGTACGGCAGGCCGAGCAGCCGCGCGGTCTTGTCGAACGCCTCCCCCGCGGCGTCGTCGAGCGTCTCCCCGAGCAGCTCCACGTCGTCGACGAGGTCGCGGACGAGCAGGAGGGACGTGTGGCCTCCTGAGACGAGCAGCGCGACCGTCGGCAGCTCGACCGGAACGGCCTCGGCGCCCCTCGCGTGCAGCTGATCCGCGGTGACGTGCCCGACGAGGTGGTTCACCCCGTACAGCGGCTTGCCGGCGGTCACCGCGAGCGCCTTCGCCGCGCCGACGCCCACCATCAGCGCGCCGGCGAGGCCCGGCCCCGCGGTGACGGCGATCGCGTCGAGATCGGCGATGCCGACCCCCGCGACCTCGAGGGCGCGCTCGAGCGTCGGGCGCATCGCCTCGAGGTGCGCGCGCGCGGCGATCTCCGGCACCACCCCGCCGTAGCGGGCCTGCTCGTCGACGGACGACGCGATCACGTTGGCCAGCACCTCGCGCCCGCGCACGACACCGAC
Organism: Amnibacterium sp.; assembly: GCF_051956055.1. NCBI lineage: Bacteria > Bacillati > Actinomycetota > Actinomycetes > Micrococcales > Microbacteriaceae > Amnibacterium > Amnibacterium sp. The sequence goes on along the minus strand of NZ_JBQCGC010000022.1, from coordinate 3,381 downwards.
CCCGGTCTCGTCGCAGGAGCTCTCGATGCCGAGCACCAGCGGCGCCGACGCGCTCATGCCGACCTCCCGAGGTCGAGGCGCATCACGATCGCGTCCACGCCGTCCGGCTGGTAGTAGCGGGGCCTGCGCCCCACGGCGCGGAAGCCGCGGGTCTCGTACAGCCGCTGCGCGACGGGGTTGTCCGCGCGCACCTCGAGGAACACGCGACCCGCTCCCCGCTCGGCGGCCGTCTCGAGCATCCGCCCGAGCAGGCTCGCGCCGACGCCCTCGCCGCGGTGCGCCTCCTCGACGGCGATGGTGAGCACGTCCGCGTCGCCGCTGCCCGCGGGCGCGAGCACCGCCCCGTAGCCGACCACGCGGTCCGCCTCCTCCGCCACGAAGGCGTCGCCGGTCGCGAACGTCTCGCGCATCGCCGCCTCCGACCACGCGTCGGTGGGGAAGCTCGCCCGCTCGATCGCCATCACCGCGTCGAGGTCCTCCGCCCCGGCGGTGCGCACCTCGGCGCTCATCCGAGCACCGACTTCCGCGCGGTCGCGATCGTCACGTCCGGGCTGCGGAGATAGCGCGCCGCAGGCCCCTCCGGCGCGATGCCCGCGGTGCGCCGCAGCGCCGCGACCGCGCCGATGAGACCGGCGTCGACCACCCCGACAACATGCGGCAGGGCGGGGAGGTCCGCCTCCGCTCCGACCGTCGGCTCCCCGTCCCGCACGGGCAGCCCCGCCGCGTCGAGCCGCCGGTAGACGGTCGCGAAGCGCTCCCGCCGCTTCGCGTCGGCGACCACGACGAACGGGACGGCCATCCCTCGCCGCACCGCCGCGAGCGCCACCGCATCGTGGCTGAGCACGGGCAGCTCGACGGCGCCGAGCACGAGCGCCGCGGTGCGCGCCGCGGCCATGCCCACGCGCAGCCCGGTGAAGGGGCCGGGACCGACGCCGTACGCGACCGCGTCGATCTGCGGGCGCCCGGCCTCGTCGAGCACGGCCTCGAGCATCGGGCCGATGTGCTCCGCGTGGCCCCGGACGTCCTCGTCGAGCAGCGCCGCGACCACGCCGCCGTCCTCGCGCACCACGGCGACCGAGGACGCACCGGAGGTGTCGATCGCGAGCAGCACGGCAGGACAGCCTACGAGGGCCGAGGACGAGGGGATACCGTGCGCGGGTGGAGCGGGACCCCGAGGACGCGGAGGAGCTGCGCCGCCGGCTGTACCGCCCGGGGGCCTCCCCGGACGACCTCGCGTCCTACCTGCGGGCCGCGGAGGGCACCGACGAGCCCGTGGGCGCCCAGGACCCGGTGATCCCCGCGGCGCACCGCACGCCGGGGCGCGCGGTGCTGATCGGGAGCGCCTGCGTCGTCGTGGCCGCGGCGGCCGGCCTGGCGATCGGAGGATTCGGCCCAGGACCGCGGCCGACCCCCACGACCTCACCCACGGTGCGCGTCGTCGCGCAGGGCGACGGCACGTGGACGGTCGGCACCGGGGACGTGCCCGTCCTCGACGGCGGCGACCGGGCCGGTGCCCGCGGCACCTCCGTCCAGGAGGGTCCGGACATGGTCCGGTACACGCTCGACGCGGGCGACCGGGCCGGTGCGGTCGCGGCCCGGTTCGGGCTCTGCCTGGGTGACGTGCTCGTCGCGCTGCCCTACGGGGTGGACCCGGGGTCGCTGCCCGCGGGCGCGACGCTGGAGCTGCACCGCGTCACCACCTGCTGAGTGTCCGCACACTCCGCTCAGACGGCGGGAAGAGCCGCCCAGCGGGGTCCGATGCCCTCGAGCTCGACCGTCCTCGTGTCGTCGGCCGCCCGCTCGATCCGGATCTCGAGCACCGAATCGGCCATGCCGTCGACCATTCCGGCGCCCCATTCGACGATGACGACCGAGGCCTCGAGGTCGAGGTCGAGGTCGTCGAGCTCCGCCGGGGAGCCGAGCCGGTACGCGTCGACGTGCACCAGCGGCGGCCCGCCCACGAGGGAGGGGTGCGTGCGGGCGAGCACGAAGGTCGGGCTGCTGACCGGCCCCCGCACGCCGAGCCCCTCCCCGATGCCGCGGGTGAGCGTCGTCTTGCCCGCGCCGAGCGGGCCCGTGAGCACCACCAGATCGCCGGCCCGCAGGTCGCGCCCCAGCCGGACGCCGAGCTCGTGCATCGCGTCCGCGTCGGGGACCGTGAGCCGCTCGATCACACGGGCTCCCGGAGGACGCGCGGGCCGATGCGCGTGACGATCTCGTAGCCGATCGTGTCGGCCCAGCGGCCCCATTCGTCGGCGGAGGGCGCACCGGTCGCCGGGTCGCCGAACAGCACCACCTCGTCGCCGACGCGCACCTCGTCGTCCCCGACGTCGACGAGGAACTGGTCCATCGCGATCCTGCCGCGCACGGGCCGGCGACGACCGCCGAGCAGCACCTCCGCGCGGTTCGAGGCGGCCCGCGGCACCCCGTCGGCGTAGCCGAGCGGCACGAGCGCGAGCGTGGTCGGCCGCTCCGCGCGCCAGATGTGGTCGTAGGAGACGCCGGCACCCGCCGGGACCCGCCGGACCGCGGCCACCTCGGTCGCGAGCGTCATCGCGGGCCGGAGGCCGTCCGGCACCCGCTCCGGGTCGCCGAACGGCGAGACCCCGTAGATACCGATCCCGCAGCGCACCATCGTGAAGGCCGACTGGTCCCGCATGACGGCAGCCGCGGTGCTCGCCAGATGGAGGAGCACGGGGTCGAGGCCTGCGCCGCGCGCGAGCCGGACGGCATCGGCGAAGCGCTCCTCCGCGAGCGCGTCCTCCTCGGGAGACGTGTTCGCGAGGTGGCTGAACAGTCCCCGCACGCGGAGCGCGCCCTCGCGCTCGAGCGCCGCGGCGGCCTCGAACACCCGGCCCCATTCGCGCGCCTCCACACCGTTGCGGGACAGGCCGGTGTCGAGCTTGATCTGCACGGCCGCGCCGGGAGCGGTGGCCGCGACGCGCTCCACCTGCGCCTCCGACGAGACGCCGAGATCGATGCCCCGGTCCGCGACCGGGCCGAAGTCGGCCTCGGTGTGCAGGAGCCAGGCGAGCAGGGGCGCGTCGATCCCGGCGGCCCGGAGCGCGAGCGCCTCCTCCGGGTCCGCGACCCCGAGCCAGGTCGCGCCGCCGGCGAGCGCCGCCCTGGCGGCCGTCGCCGCCCCGTGCCCGTACCCGTCGGCCTTGACCACGGCCAGGAGCTCCCGCGTGCCGGCCAGGCGCTTGAGCACGCCGACGTTGTGCTCGATCGCCGACACGTCGATCCGAGCACGGCGGACGGGCGCGGCCTCCGAGCGCGAAGGTGTTCCTGGATCCGGGGAACCCGCGCGATCCCCGGATCCAGGGACACCTTCGATGAGGCGCACGGTCAGCCCTCCAGCACGACGAACGCGGACGCGAT
>NZ_JBQCGC010000021.1:0-24818 GCF_051956055.1 Amnibacterium sp. | reverse complement strand
ATGGCCATGACGCTCCGCCTCAGTCCCACCGAGGACGAGACCCTCGCCCGCCTGGCTCGGCAGTTCCGCATGAGCAAGAACCAGGCCGCGGCGCAGGCCATCGACCTCGCCGCGCCGAAGCGCGACCACGCCGAGTTCGTGCAGCGCACGACGAGCCGCCTGATGGCCAAGTACAGCGTCCTGCTCGAGCGCCTCGCGGAGGCCTGAGCTCAGCCTCCGACGACCGCCTCGTGCCCGAGCGCGGCTGCGAGGTCGGCGACGGCGCCGGCGTTCGCTGACGGCACGACGGCCACCGGCCACGCGTCGTCCTCCTCCACCAGGCGCACGACGCGCAGCGCGGAGCCGGCGAGGATCCGATCGGCGGCCGCGGTCGCCTCCCTCAGGTCGTCGGTGTCGGTCACCTCGTCCAGGTCGGGCTGCAGCGCGAAGACGCGCGGCAGCTGCGCCAGCGCGTCGGACAGCTCCATCCCGGTGTCGTCGCTCCGGAGGAACGCGAGCGCCCCCGCCTCGTCGAGCCCGTCGAGCAGGGCCTCCCAGGGGTCGTCCCCCGCCTCGAGCGCCGCCTCCACCGATTCCCACACGGCTTGGTCCTCGTCGAGCGATGCGCAGAGCCGCCGCCAGGAGTCCGCCTGATCCATTCCCCGATCCTGCCGCACGCCTCCGCTCGCTACCCTGGTCCCGCAGGCCCCGCGAGGGCGTGCGCTCTCCGCCCGCCGGTCCGACAGGAGTCGTGTGTCCGATCCGTACGCGCCTCGCGTCGCGCAGACGGAGTACCTCTCCATCGACGACGTCGTCCAGATCGTCGAGATGTTCAGCGAGTCACCGCTGCGGGAGGCCGTGCGGGACCTGGGCCTGCTGATCGGCGCCGTCGACCGGCCCGGGCTGAAGTACCGCGGCATGGACGTCTACACGCCGCTCGCGATGAAGGCGGCCGCCTTCATGGAGAGCCTGGCGCGCAGCAACGCGCTCTTCGACGGCAACAAGCGGCTCGCGTGGCTGGCGACGAACGTGTTCCTCGAGCTGAACGGCAAGACGGTGCAGTTCAGCGACAACGAGATCTTCTCCCTGCTCCGCGAGGTGCAGCAGGGCTACCTGGCGACGAACGAGCTCGCCCACCGCCTCCACACGCGGATCGGGCCGGCGCAGGCTTGATTCCACATGAATGCGCGGCGACGGTGCGTCGGGATGGGCGCCACGCCGCCGATTCTCAGCGCCTCCTTCGTCCCAGGTCCTCTACCGTTCCCCCTTATGCGTGACATCTCCCCCACCGCCGCGCGCGGGCGAACCCTCCCCGACCTGGTGAGGGTCGCCTGGAGCGGAGGGCTCAAGGCGGCGATGTCGTTCGGCGTCGTGGGCCTCGGCGGCATGGTGATCGACGTCGGTGTCTTCAATGCGCTCCGTCTCGGCCTGTTCGGCCACGGCGCGCTGATCGACAAGCCGCTCACCGCGAGCGTGGTGAGCGCGAGCCTCGCCATCGTCTTCAACTGGGTCGGCAACCGGTTCTGGACCTTCCGCGGCCAGCGGCGGCCGGACGTGTGGCGGGAGGCGCTCGAGTACGGCGCCGTCGCCCTGCTCGGCCTCGGCGTCAGCCTGCTCTCCCTCGCCGTCAGCCACTACGCGCTCGGCCTCCACTCGATCGCGGCGGACAACGTCGCGAAGAACGTCATCGGGCTGGGCCTCGGCACGATCCTGCGCTTCTCGCTGTCCCGCTGGTGGATCTGGCGCCCCTCCCGGCGCGCGGTCGCAGCGGGGATCGCCGGCCGCGCGGCCGCCCCGGCGCTCGGGACGGACGCGTGAGCGAGCAGGAGGGCCGGACCCTCGTCATCGTCCCCACGTACGACGAGCGGGAGAACATCCACCGCACCGTCGACAACGTGCTGACCGCGCTCCCCGACGCGCACCTGCTGGTCGTCGACGACGCGAGCCCCGACGGCACCGGCGAGCTCGCGGACGAGATCGCCGCGAAGGACCCGCGGGTGCACGTGCTGCACCGCACGATCAAGAACGGGCTCGGCGGCGCCTACCTCGCCGGCTTCGCCTGGGCGCTCGAGCACGGCTACGAGTTCGTCGGCGAGTTCGACGCGGACGGCTCGCACCCCGCCTCCGCGCTCCCCGCCATGCGGGCGGCGCTCGTCGGCAACCCGGGGGTCTCGCTCGCGATCGGCTCGCGCTGGGTGCGCGGCGGCAGGGTCGTCGACTGGCCGAAGCGCCGGGAGGCGCTGAGCCGCGGCGCGAACCTGTACGCGCGGCTCGCGCTCGGGCTGGGCGTGCACGACGCCACCGCCGGGTTCCGCCTCTACCGTGCCTCGATCCTCGACCGGCTCGACCTCGCCACGGTGAAGTCGCGCGGGTACTGCTTCCAGATCGACCTCACCGTCCGCACGCTGCAGGCCGGCGGCCGGATCGTGGAGGTGCCGATCACCTTCCGCGACCGCGAGCTCGGCGTCTCGAAGATGAGCGGCTCCATCGTCGTCGAGGCGATGACCATGGTCACCGTGTGGGGCCTCGCCCGGCTGCTCGGGCGCCCGGGCCGCTGGATCGCCGCCCGCGCCGGCACCCCGGTCGTGCAGCTCGATCACGCCCGGGGGCCGGCTCAGCGTGGCTGACGCGACCGGCACGGCGGCGCCCGGAACGGCCGCGCCGGAGGACGCCGGGTCGCCCGTCGACCCGGTCGCACCAGACCCGGCACGCCGCGACCGTCGGCGTCGCGGCCTCCTGCTCGCCCTGCTGCTCGTGATCGTCGGCGTGGTCGCCTACGGGATCCGGGTGTCCATCCAGCTGCGCGGCGGCGGCCTCACCGGTCTCGGCGCCTACGACGACGGCGTCTACTACGCCGCCGCGGACGCGCTCGTGCACGGGCGCATCCCGTACCGCGACTTCCTCCTGATCCAGCCCCCGCTCATCGCGGTCGTCACCGCGCCGTTCGCGGCGCTCGGCACCGTCATCGGCGATCCGCAGGGCTTCGCGATCGCGCGCCTCGTCTACATCGGCATCGGTGCGGTCAACGCCGTGCTCTGCGGCTGGATCCTCCGCCGCTTCGGCTGGAGCGCCGCCATCGTCGGCGGCCTCGGCTACGCGGTCTTCCACCCCGCGGTCTACTCCGAGCGCTCGGTGCTGCTGGAGCCGCTCGGCACGCTCGGCCTGCTGCTGGCGATCCTCCTGCTGCAGCGGGCGGCGAGGCGCCCGTGGTTCGCGCTCGTCGCTGGCATCGTCGGCGGCCTCGGGGTCGGCGCGAAGATCTGGTACATCGTCCCGGTCCTGCTGCTCCTGCTGATGGCCGGGCGACGGTGGCTGCGCTACCTGATCGGGGTCGCGATCGGCGGGTGCGCGATCTACCTGCCGTTCTTCGTCATCGACCCGCAGACGATGTTCCAGCAGGTCGTGCTCGACCAGATCGGACGCGGTGGCGGCGCCGGACCGAGCGTGCTGCACCGGCTCGAGGACATCCTCGGCGCCCGCACGACCATCGGCATCCCGGCGCAGCTGATCGCCGCGGTGCTGCTCGTCATCGCGATCGCTGCAGTGGTCACGACGCTGCTGACCCGCGGCGCCCGCACGCTCGGGGTGCTCGCCATCGCGACGACCGTGATCCTGCTCGCCGCCCCCTCCTGGTTCGCGCACTACACCGCGCTCACCGCGCCCCCGCTCGCGCTCTGCATCGGGGTGGCGACCGGGCGCCTCAGCGCTCGCATCCCCGCGCGGTGGGGCAAGGTCGCGCTCGTGACGCTCGTCGTCGCCGGCGTCGTGTTCACGAACGAGGCGAACGACCGCAGCCCCTACGGGACGAAGATGCCGAGCGACCTGCACCTCGCCGGGAACACCGTCAAGGGCTGCATCACGGCCGACGACCCCGGCGTCCTCATCGAGATGAACGTGCTGAGCCGGAACCTCCGCGACCCCACCTGCCCGCTGTGGCCGGACGTCACGGGGTGGACGTACGACGTCAAGGACCTGACCCGGAACGCGCAGGGCGGCCTCATCGCCCGGCGGCTGAACACCAAGTGGCAGCGCGACATCGTCGCCTACATGGAGTCGGGCGACGCGACGATCCGCACCCGCTCCGCGACCGGCTACAGCGCCGCGTCGAAGGCGATCATCGACTCGGGTGCGGTCCTGTACCGCAACGGGCGCTACGTGGTGCACGCGACGCATCACTGAGCCGGAGGCGCCTCGTGTGCGGGGTGGTCTCGAGTCCCTCGGCGGGGAACACCCGCCGTGGGGCCCATCGCTCCGCTCGCACCTCGACCACCGGTGAGCAGCGGGGCTCGGGTCAGCGGCGGCGGAGGTAGCGGCGGGCTCGACCGGCCAGGCGGCGGGCGTCCGCGATCGCCTCCCGTAGCTTGGAGCGGGAGGGGCGCAGCGCCGTGTCGCGGAGGGTCAGCCGACCCCGACCGTTGACATGCGCCGACCACCGCGTGATCCGGTCCACGCCGTCCGGGAGGCGGAAGGCGAGCCGATAGCGCCCGGGCGGGACGGCGCCGCCGCCCTCCAGGCGCACGCTGCCGCCCTCGGCGACGACGGCGGCGTCGACGACGTGACTCTCCCCCGCCTTGCTCTCGAAGCGGACGCCGCCCTGGATCCGGGTCTCGGCCCAGGCCCGCACCTTCGGCAGCGGCACCACGAACGACGCGGCGGTCCCCGCGGTCTGACCGCTCGGGATCCCGCCCTCGGCGACGAGGTTGCGCGCCTCGCCCACGAGGTCGATCGCGAGCGTGCCGGCCTTGTTCGTGTACGCCACGGCGGGGCGGCCCGCGAGCAGCGCGGGCATCGCCTTGACCTTGACCCGGAGGCCCTGGCTGCGGCCGATGTCGCTCCAATGCACCATGCCGGTCAGCTCCCACCGCGACGGCGGCAGCGGATGCCCCCCGGCCGCGCGCTGCGGGTCGACGACGACGTGGCCGCGCGACACCGGGGTGAGCACCCCCGGCTCCAGCTGCTCCCACGCGGTCACCGCACCCTCGACGGGCTGGTCCCAGGTGATGTGCTCGCTCCGGGAGTGCACCGCGACGCGCAGCTCGAAGGTGTCGAGCGCGTCCGTCACGTCGAGCGCCTCCGGTGACAGGGCAGCCGCGATGTCCGCGGGCAGGTCACGGACCAGGCGCCCGTCGCGCTGCAGCACCCGCACCGGCTTCCGGTCGCGGTCCACCCAGCGGGCGACGACGTCGGCGTGCAGCACGCCGTCCTCCCAGCGCACGTGGGAGGCGGTGAACCGGGCCGCCAGCTTGTCGTCGAGCTGCCAGAGCCGGCCGAGCAGCTCCACCTCGCCCGCGCGCGTCAGCTCCGAGTGCGCCCTGGTCACCATGCCGAGCCGGTGGTCGAGCTCGGGCGGCACGTACCGCGCCTGGACGGCCTGCGCGCGCGGGAGCGTCCGCATCGCGCGCTCGAGCGTCGCCGTGCCGGCGAGCTTCGAGTACCGCTTGATCGCGCGGGCCTGCCACTGGTGCACGAGCTCGTCCTCGTGCGCCCGGGCGAACGCCTCCCCGTCGAAGGTGCGGTCGATGAAGTCGAACAGGACGTCGAGCCGGTTCCAGAACTCCATCCCGCCCGGGCCGTAGGTGGAGGAGTTGTTCGACTCGGTGAGCACCCACAGGTAGACGGGGGTGTCCGCGAGCACGGAGACGACCTTCGCGTGCCGCCACGCCTGCACGTTGAAGAAGATGTCCTCCCACAGCTGCCGCTTCCCCTCCGGGAACCGGATGCCGTGCTCGACGAGGAACTCCCTGCGGTAGAGCTTGTGGGGCATCATCGGCATCAGCGCGTGGATGTCGCCCGCGGGGATCGCGTTCGCGATGTTGCCGTGCCGGAACGGCTGGGTCCCCCACCAGACGCTGCGGGTCTCCGCCTCCTTGGGGCTGACGGCGTCCGCCCCGGTCTCCGCCGCGAACTCGACGAGGCGGCGCAGCGCGTCCGGGAAGAGCCGGTCGTCGTGGTCCATGTAGAAGACGTACGGGGCCCTGGCCAGGTCGGTGCCGACGTTCCGCGGCCGGCTCGGCCAGCCGGAGTTCTCGATGCGCTCGACGCGCATGTTCGAGCGCGTCGCGGCGATCGCGCTGAGGCGCTCGAACGTGTCGTCCTTCGAACCGTCGTCGACGACGATCAGCTCGAACTCGTCCTGCGGCAGGGTCTGGGCGTCGAGCGAGTCCATGACCCGGGAGAACCCGTCTCCCGGCTGGTACGCCGCGACCACGACCGAGACGCGCGGGCTGTCGGTCATCACGATCCCTCCGTCGTCGTGCGCCGATGGCAGCACGGTCGACCGGGCAGCGTAACGGCTCCGCACGACCGTCCGCAGGAGGCGCAGGGGGATCCGCGTGCGTGCACTGCGATCCGGCACAGGTTCACCCCGGCGGCGCCTCCTGGCGGATGCCGCCCTGGTCGGCCAGGGGCCCGCGGTTAGGCTTCCCCCATGTCGACGGGGCAGCACTTGAGGACGGTCGCGGTCATCCTGGCGGGCGGCGTCGGGGTGCGGGCGGGGCTCGGCATGCCGAAGCAGCTCGCCCGGATCGCGGGCAAGCCGATCATCGAGCACACGATCGCGGCGGTGGACGCGGCGAAGTGCATCGACGAGATCTTCGTGATGATGGAGCCGAACCACATGGGGGCCGTGGAGGAGCTCATCGCCTCCGGCCGCTACCCGAAGCTCACCGGGGTGCACCCGGGCGGCGCGACGCGGAACGACACGACGCGCCTCGCGCTCGAGCAGCTCGGCGAGGAGGAGTGCAAGGTCCTCTTCCACGACGCGGTGCGCCCGTTCGTCGACGAGCGGATCCTGCAGGACTGCGTCGACGCGCTCGACCACTACGGCGCGGTCGACGTCGCGATCCCCTCCGCGGACACGATCATCCAGATCAACACCGAGACGAACGTGCTCGTGGACGTGCCGCCGCGGGCGCTCCTCCGGCGCGGGCAGACGCCTCAGGCGTTCCTGAACTCCGCCATCCGCAAGGCCTACGAGCGGGCGGGCAAGGACCGGAACTTCGTCGCCACCGACGACTGCACGGTGGTGCTGAAGTACACGCCGGACGTCCCGATCGCGGTCGTCGCCGGGTCGGACGAGAACATGAAGATCACCGAGTCGATCGACGTGTTCATCGCCGACAAGCTGTTCCAGCTGAAGACCGCGGAGGCGGAGGGCATGTCCTCCGCGGAGCGCGAGGCCGCGCTGACCGGCAAGACGGTCGTCGTGTTCGGCGGCAGCGAGGGCATCGGCGCCGCCATCGCGGACGCGGCGCAGCGCTTCGGCGCCTCCGTGTTCGCGTTCTCCCGCTCCTCCACGGGCACCGACATCCGTAAGCGCAAGCGGGTGCGCGCGGCGCTCGAGCAGGCGAAGGCCGAGACCGGGCGGATCGACTACGTCGTGAACTCGGCGGGCATCCTCGAGATGGGCGGCCTCGAGACCTTCAGCCACGAGGCGGTCAAGAAGACGATCCAGGTCAACCTGCTGGGGCCGATCATCATCGCCCAGGAGGCGCTCCCCCACCTCAAGGAGACGAAGGGGCAGCTGCTGTACTTCACGTCCTCCTCGTACACGCGCGGGCGGGCGAACTACGGCATGTACTCGGCGACCAAGGCGGCGACCGTGAACCTCACCCAGTCGCTCAGCGAGGAGTGGACCGAGGTCGGCGTGCGCGTGAACTGCATCAACCCGGAGCGGACCAGCACCCCGATGCGCACGAAGGCGTTCGGCGAGGAGCCCGCAGGCACGCTGCTCGCGGCCGAGACGGTCGCGATGGCCTCGATCGACACGTTGCTCTCCCCCATCACGGGGCAGATCGTCGACGTGCGGCGGCGCGACACGGCGCCGCAGTCGGCCTGACCGGCCGCTACCCCGCCCGTGAGCGGCTGTCCCACCCGCCGGTGCGGGCGGGACAGCCGCTCAGGGGCGCGTCAGGGCGCGAGCACCGATGAGGCGATCCCGACCTGCGCGAGCTGCAGGTTGTGGTCCGAGCCCTGGTACTGCGACTGGAACACGCCTCGGGAGATGTGCATCACGTTGTCGTACCGGTAGGTGAACGGCGACCCCTTGAGCATCACGTAGTCGATGCGGTTCGTGGGGTACGGGTGGATCCTCGCGTGCACCGGGTAGCCGGAGTCGACGCCTCCGACGCCGTTGCTCGAGTTCGTGGTGCTCCACCGCCAGTTCGACCGGTTCATGGTCGATGCCGAGTCGAAGTAGCCCTTGCCGACGAGGACCGTGCTCGGGCCGTTCGTCTCGTACGGCGCGAACGAGTTGAAGTCGCCGACGAGCACGATCGGCATGGTGCCGCTCGGGGTCGCCGCCTTCGCGTCGAGGTAGGAGGCGAGCGCCGCCGCCTCCTGCCGCCGGTTCAGGGCCTGCGCGGAGGAGGAGCCGACCGTGAAGTGCACCGCGGAGGCGAGGAAGCGCTGCCCCGTCGCGTTGATCTGGAACACCGCCCAGGCGCCGCCGCGGTCGTCACCGATCTGCGACTGGTTCCACGGCACGTGCAGGTCGTACTTCGGCGAGAAGTAGCCGGCGCTGACGACCGACAGGACGGCCGGGTTGTAGAAGAGGTGCGAGTCCACGACCGCGGAGCCGCTGTGCGCGAGCTCCTCGTTCCGGATGAACGCGTTCGCGCTGGTCGCCGCGATCCTGTACGGCGTGGACGCGCCGGCGAGCGCGCTCGCCATCGTGTCGTACTGCTCGGTGCAGTACTGCGGCACCCCGTTCACGACGTGGACGATGCAGGAGGGGTTCATGCGCGTCGTGTCGAGCTCCTCCGCACCGAACAGGTCGGGCTTCGCCGCCTCGATCGTGTTCACGATCCGCGGCAGGCGGCTCGCCCAGCGGTGCTCGGGCGAGTCGTTCTTGGTCGACGGCTCGCTCCCCACGTTCAGCGTGCCGACGCGGAGGCGCGTGATCGCCGCGGTCGTGGCGACGGAGCCGCTGCCGGCGAGCGTGTACGTGCCGGGCGACGAGAGCCGGTAGGCGTCCCGCGGGGTGTAGACGAGGTGCATCGCGTTCGACCCGGAGTTCGACTGCACGACCTTCACGAAGATCGCGTTGCCGGTGCCCGCGCCGACCAGCGTGCGGTACTTCGACGGCACCGTGAGCGTGATCGACGTGGTGCCCGCCGGGTACCAGCGGGAGGTGAAGTGGCCGACGTCGGTCATGCTGTCGGCACCGGCGATCACCGCGACCTTGCGGAAGCGGCTGCCGCCCGACCAGGAGACGACGACCTGGTTCGCCCCGCCCGGGCGCGCCTTGACGTGGGACACGGGCGTCGGCATGCCGTTCGAGGGGGCGGTGTGCACCGTCGAGCTGACCCGCGTGGCGCGCGCGGAGAACATCGTCGACACGGGCTTCACGGTCACCCAGTAGGTGTGGTGGTTCGCGAGGCGCGTGAGCTGCACCGAGAGCGAGCGGACCGTCTTCGAGTGCGCGTGGTGCATCCACCGGTTCGTGCTGTATCGCACGATGTAGCGCGACGCCGTGGGCACGCGGTTCCAGCTCGCCGTGATCGTGCGGTCCCCGGACACCAGGTGCACCCGCGGGGCCGCGGTGGCGGCCATCGCGGGTGCGGCGGTGAGCCCCGCGGCGCCGACGAGCGCGGTCGTCGCGATCGCGAGCGCGACGCCTCCGCGGAGCAGTCGGCGTCGGCCGACGCGCATGGCGAAACGTGACATGGATCCCCCCAGATCGTCCCGATGCGCAGGCTACGGATCTCCTGAGCGCGACGATGCCCCCAATGCGGGGCGCTCCTCAGCGACACGCCGCGCGCCTCCCCATCCTCGGGTTCGCGGATCCGCAATAGCGCGGCGACGCGCCGGGTCGCCGTCCCGCATCCCCGCGTGTCGGGCAGGAAGTGCGGATCCGCGAAGCTCAGGCGGTGGGGCGGGCGAACGCGCGGCGGCGGCGCTGCACGGCGATCGCCTCGTCGACCGCGGTGCGGAAGCGCGCGGTGACGTCGCCGGAGGAGTCGACGCGGCGACCGAGCGCGAGCCGGTCCGGCGCGTGCACGTCCTCCCCGAGCGCGTCGTCGAGGGCCACGAACACGTCCTTCGGGAGCTCGCGCAGCACGAAGCCGGCGCGCGTGGTCGGGAACTCGGCGGCCATCGCCGCGTCCGTGAGCCCCGGCAGCGCGCAGGTGGCGAACGGCACGTCGTGCCGCACCGCCTCCACCAGCTCGGGCGCGATGTCGACGACGGCGAACGCGGCGAGCGCCAGCGCCTCCGGGAGCCGGGAGGCGGGCCAGGTCGCGTGGTCGCCGCCCTCGGCGGCGATGCGGGCGCGGATCGCCTGCACCGCGACCTCCACCGCCGGCACCCGCGCACCGCTCGGCGCGGCCGGGACGAACAGCGTGCGCACGTCCTGCCTGGCGAGCAGCGCCTCCACGATCGCGGGTCCGCGAGTGAGCACGGAGGAGAGGTCGCTCGTGTCGACCACGTTCTCCCAGGTCGGCGCGTACACGACGGTCGGGCGCCCGGCGGCGGGGCGCTCGGGCGGTGCGGGCGGCCGCACCGGGCCGATCTCCCGGATCTTCGCGTCCGGGACCCCGCTGACCGGGTACGCGTACCGCTCCCGTCCCGCGGGTCCCGCGACCCAGATCTCATCGTACATGCGCGCGAGCGGACTGCGCGACTCGGGTTCGTCCGAGTCCCCGTGCCCGACGAGCACGTCGTAGATGCCCGGCACGCGGAGGAGGTGGTTGTTGATGTTCGTGGCGTCGGAGGGGTAGAGCGCGAGATCGACGGACGCGACCATGAACAGCTCGACGTCCTGGCTGCGCGGCGCCCAGACCACGGGCACGCCGCAGCCGGCGAGCGCGTCGAGGTGGTACGGCTCCCGCACGACGATGAGGCACGGCCGCTCGAGCGCCAGGAGCGCGGGCACCCACAGCAGCACCTGCTCGACCGTGCCCGCCCTGCCGGCGTGGTGCAGGACCACCTCCGGTGCATGGCGGTCGATCGCGACGCGGACCGCCTCCCGCACCGCCGCGTCGGGGCGGTTCAGCACGAGGTACTGCACGAACCGGGCGGCGAGGAACACCAGCACGACCGCGATGGACAGCCACTGGGCGATGATCGCGTCCGTGTACCGGTCGTACACCGACCCGATCGCGTAGCCCAGCGGGATGAGCAGGCCCAGGAGGGTGAACGGCATATCCACCTCGGGCACCGTCGTCGTGGGCTGCGGCGTGGGCAGCCCGGGCACCTCGAGGTTGCGCCAGCTCACCGGCCCGCCCGCACGCCGCCACTGCAGACGCCGCGCGAAGATGCCGGAGGCGTCGCGGCCCGCGGCGAGCAGCAGCACCGCGACCACGGCGAGCGCCACGATCTGCCCCGCGTCGGGCAGGAGGTTCGCGGCGAGGATCGCCGTCAGCACGTCCATCGACAGCAGCCGGAACCGGATCCCGATGCCCGTGTTCAGCGCCTCCGGCAGCAGGTACGGCGCCCGGCGCGAGAGCACCAGCTCCATCGTCACGACGGCGACGGCGGCGATCAGGAACAGGATCGGCACCGGCACGACGGCGCCGACGAACAGCAGGAGGTACGCGAGCCCGAGCGCGCCGGACACCGCGAGGCGTCGCGTCCGGCGCATCACGAGCGCCCCGCCTGCGCCAGCCGCGCGTCGGCGCGCGCGATGAACGCGTCGATCTCGGCGAGGAACACGACCATCGGGTCGCCCTCGGGTCCCAGGAGGTGCTCCGCGAGGGTCTCCCGCTGCGCCCGCCGCGGGTCGGCGCCCGCCGCGTCCGCGAGCGCGGTCGGCAGCGTCGTGAGGTCGCTACCGAGCAGCTCCGCCGCGGACGAGGACGGGAACATGGCCCGGAACTCGGCGTCGGGCACGTCGCGCCGGTTGGTCACCGCGTACGGCTTGCGGGAGGCGAGGAAGTCGGTGATGACGCTCGAGATGTCGCTGATGAGCAGGTCGGCCCGGTTGAACGCCTCGTACAGCGAGTTCGGCGTCGGGGCGACGACCTCGCTGCCGCCGCCTGCGCGGCGGACCAGCTCGTCGATCGCCTGCCGGGCGCGGGCCGCCTCCGGCAGCCGGTGGCCGGTGAGCGGGTGCGGCTTGAACAGCACGTCCGCTCCTGCGTCGAGGCAGCCCTGCACGATCCGCTCCCCCATCGTCGCCACGGAGGAGTAGTCCGCCTCGTCGAAGAACCCCTCCCACGTGGGCGCGTAGAGCACGGTGAGGCGGTGGCCGGGCTCGGCCGACTCCGGCGCGGCACGCGCGATGTCGGCGAGCTGCGGCCGCCCGACCGCGCGGAGCACGCGGAGGTCGATGCCCTCGTCGACCGCCGCGTAGCGGTCGATCGCGGCGCGTCCGGCGACCCAGATCTCGTCGTACATGCGGTTCAGTGGGCTGAAGCTGCCGACCTTGTCACTGTCCCCGTGCCCGATGAAGCAGTGCATCGGCCCGGGGATGCGGATCATCTCGTCGTTGCGGACCACGTTCGTCGGGTAGAGCACCACGCGGACGGAGGGAGGCGTGAGCGCGATCAGGTCCGCCACGGTCGGCGCGACCACGGTCGGCTTCCGGATCCCCTCGACGCCGTCGAGGTGCACCGGCTCCCTGAGCACCACCAGTGTCGGCCGCTCGAGCGCGTTGATGACGCTCGTCCAGACCCCCAGCGCGTACGTGCCGTCCGCCGGCGAGGAGAAGTAGAAGACCACCTCCGGCGCGAGGTCGGCGACCGCGGCGGCGACCGCGGCGTTCGTGTCGCGCACGGGGTGCCCCGCCCGCGGCCCCCAGGCGCGCCATGCCGTCCACCCGGTCCACGCGATGATCGCGAGGACCACGACGGCGAGCACCGCGGGGGCGACGTGCACGCCCACCGCCGCGAGCGCGAACCCGATCAGCACGAGCACCTCGGACGCGGTCAGCAGGCGCAGCCCGTCGATCGGGAGGCGGTCCTGCACCGGGTCGGGCAGTGGCCCGGGTCCCTCCGACGCGCCACCGATGTCCAGGTGCCGCCAGGTGATGGTGGCCTGCTCGCGCTGCATGCGACGCACGCCGAGCGCGGTGTAGCCGGTGAGCCCGAGGTGGGTGACCATGACCGTCACCAGGAGGAACGCGAGGCTGGTGAACTCGGTGACGGGCGGCGTGGCCGCGACGGCCGCGGCGACCGCCCCGTTGCGGACGAGCGAGCGCTCGGGACGGTCGAGGAGCACCCGTCGCAGGAGCCTCCTGAGCGCCGCCGGCCGCTCGCCCCGGACGATGTCGGAGACGAGGCTCGGGACGGCCCCCGCGACGGCGATGCCCCAGAGCCCGAGCAGCAGCGCGACGACGGCCGCGAGCACCGCGAGCGCCACGAGGCCGAGGTCGACGACGTCGCTCGAGTCCTGCCCGAAGCGGACCGCGCGGAGCCCGGGTCTCACGCGGGAGCGGCGGCGAGCCGGGGCGCGAGCCTGTTGTCCACCATCGAGAGCGCGGAGCCGATCGCCATGTGCATGTCGAGGTACTGGTACGTGCCCAGGCGGCCGCCGAAGAACACGTCCTGCTCGTCCTGCATGAACTCGCGGTAGCGCAGGAGGCGGTCGCGGTCCGCCGGCCGGTTCACGGGGTAGTACGGCTCGTCGTACGGTTCCGCGAAGCGGGAGAACTCGCGCATGATCACGGTCGCGTCGGCCGGGCTGTCGCGCTCCGGATGGAAGTGCTTGAACTCGTGGATGCGCGTGTACGGCACGTCGAGGTCCGAGTAGTTCATGACCGAGGTGCCCTGGAAGTCGCCCACCGGAAGCACCTCCCGCTCGAAGTCGAGCGTGCGCCACGACAGCGGCCCGAGGCTCGACCCGAAGTACTCGTCGACCGGTCCGGTGTAGACGACCGGCACCTGGCCGACGGTCGCGTCCTTGCCGAACAGGTCGGAGGTGAAGAAGTCGGTGCTGAGCCGCACCGTGATCCGCGGGTGGTCCGCCATCCGCTCGATCCACGCGGTGTACCCGTCGACGGGCAGCCCCGCGTGCGGGGCGTGGTCGTACCGGTGGTCGTCCGTGTAGCGGACCGGGAGGCGGGAGATCACGTCCGCGGGCAGCTCACGGGGGTCCGTCTGCCACTGCTTGGCGGTGTAGTCCCGGATGAACGCCTCGTACAGCGGCCGGCCGATCAGGCTGATCGCCTTCTCCTCGAGGTTCGCCGGCGTGCCGCCCGCGAGCTCGGCCGCCTGCTCCTGGACGAGCGCCCGCGCCTCCCCCGGCCCGTAGGCGGACCGGAAGAACTGGTTGATCGTGCCGAGGTTGATCGGCAGCGGGAACACCTCGCCGTGGTGCTTCGCGTAGACGCGGTGCACGTAGGAGGTGAACGCGGTGAAGCGGTTCACGTACTCCCACACCCGCTCGTTCGAGGTGTGGAACAGGTGCGCCCCGTAGCGGTGGATCTCGATCCCCGTCTCCGGGTCCCGTTCGCTGTACGCGTTGCCGCCGATGTGGTCGCGGCGGTCGATCACCGTCACGTCCAGGCCGTGCTGCTCGGCCATCCGCTCCGCGACCGTGAGCCCGAAGAACCCGGACCCCACCACCAAGAGATCCGTCATGCCCGCACCGTCCCCGTCATCGGGGGGCAAGCGTAGCGGGGGTGCAATTCGAAGGGGATCCTGCCGCCCGGAGGGCCGCAGGATCCCCTTCGAACTGCACGTACGCGTTCGCGGATCCGCAGAACTTCCGCTGCACGCCGCCGATCGCGTCGACGACGCGGCGCGTCGGGACGGAAATGCGGATCGGCGAGGTCAGCCGGTGCGGCCGCGGCGGAAGCCGCGCTGCAGGAGGGTCCGGTACGCGACCTTGCGCAGCGCCTCCGGCACGAGCCGGTAGCCGCCGCGGACGAGGACGTTGCGGACCGTCTCCGCGGGCGTCGTGATCCCGGCGCGGCGCATGAGCCGCTGGAGGCGCAGCTCCGCCTGCAGCTGCCGGACGCCGCCGCGGCGCTTGTACGCACCGGCGCCGACCCGGTACTTCACGAGCGGCTCGGGGATGTTCTCGGCCCGCGCCCCCGTGGCGAGCATCCGCGCGAAGAGCCAGTAGTCCTCCATCAGCCCGACCGGCACGTAGCCGCCCGCGCGGCGCACCGCCTCCCGCCGGTACACCACGGTCGGGTGGCTGAAGGGATCGTGGAAGCGGACGTACCGCTTGATGTGCGCCTCGCCGGTCGGGGGCGTGCGCACGCCGATCGTGACCGCCTCGTCGTCCTCGAACTCGTACAGGCCGGAGCCGACGAGGTCGAAGCCCGTGTCGAGCAGGGCGAGCTGCTTCGCGAACCGCTCGGGCAGCGCGATGTCGTCCGCGTCCATGCGGGCCACGACGTCGTGGGCGCACGCGTCGAGCCCGTGCATGAGCGCGTCGGCGAGGCCGCGGTTCTCGGGCAGCGCGACGACCTTCGCGGGCACCGGTGAGGTCGCGACGAGCTCGGCGAGCACGGCCTCGAGCGCCTCCGGCACCGGGCCGTCCCGCACGATGACGGCCTCGGTGGGTCGAAGGGTCTGCTCGTCTACCGCGGAACGGAACGCCCGGGTCAGCTGTGCGGGATCGTCCCGCGCGTACACGGGCAGGAGGAGCGAGAACGCGGAGGTCACGCGGCTCGGCGCGCGGGCGCCTCGACCTTGACCACGGCCTCGGTCACCGGCCCGAGATCGCAGAGCACGTCCGCGTTCAGCCGGGGACGGCTCCCGAATCCCGCGACGAGGCCGCGGCGCAGCTGGGTGAGCAGGAAGCGCCGCTGGTGGGAGGCGCGAAAGGTGCGCGCCCAGCGCAGCAGGGTGGACCCCATGTAGACGGCCTTCTCGAACGGGTTGAGCCCGTGGCTGAAGACCATCAGCCAGATCTTGTTGCGCACCTCGAAGAAGAACCGGGGGCCGGGATCGGCGTCGGTGTTCGCCCGCGCCTTCGTCTTGTGCACGACGACGCTCGACGGCACGTAGAGCCCGCGGCCGCGCCGGAGCATCCGGGTCGAGAACTCGAAGTCGTCGTTCCAGATGAAGTAGTCGGCGATCGGCAGGCCCGCCTCCTTCACCCGGCCGGCGGAGACGAGCATGGAGACGAACGACAGCGACCGCACCGGCGTGGACCCGCGCTCGGCGGCCGCACGCACCTCGTCCTTCCGCGCGAACGGGTTCGCGCGGGGCGTGTTCATGGGGTGGTCGGAACCGTCGGTCCACACGACCCGGCTGCCGGCGAGCACCACGTCGGGACCGTCGACCGCCTCCAGCAGCGACTCGAGCGCGGTCTCGGTGGGGACGGTGTCGTCGTCCATCACCCAGATCCAGTCGGGCTCGTGGCGCGCGATCGCGACCGCGATCCCGGTCGCGAAGCCGCCCGCCCCGCCCGTGTTCCTGGTGAGGCGGATCAGCTCGACCTCGGGCCAGAACTCGCTGGCGACCTGGGCGGAGTCGTCGTCCGAATGGTTGTCGACGACGACCACGGCGGTCAGCGGTGCGGTCTGCGCCCGGAGGGCCGCGAGCGCCTCGAGCAGCAGCTCCTGCCGGTTGTAGGCCACGACGACGGCGACGACCGAGGGCGCACCCTCATCGGGCTCGCGATTCGTGGGTGTCACCTGGCCCTCGTTCCGGGGGTCTCCGTCGCCGCGGCGCACGGCGCCACGAGTGTAACCATGCCCTGGTTCTCCCGGGTGCGCCGGGAACGAGACCGTTTCACCCCGGCGCGTCGCCGGGATCGTCACGATCTGCTCGCCTTGGCCCCGCCCGACGCGGTCCAGCTGATCGTGCCGTGCTGGAAGGTCTGCACCTGCGCGCCGTGCACGGAGTGGCAGTTGTCGGTCGGCCAGCCGAGCCAGCTGCCCGTGCCGCCCATCGCCTCGTACTTCGCGAGGATGTCCCCGCGCACCGCGGCGCTCCCCGCCCGCGAGACGTAGATCTTCCCGCTCTGGAACGTGGAGACGGTGCCCCCGATCCCGTGCGAGTCGTGCTGCACGGACACGAGCCAGGCCAGCGTGCCGTTCACGCCGCCGCGCTGGTCGTAGAGGGTGAGCGCGCTGCCACCGAGCGACTGCGCGCCGGTCTTCGCGGTCCAGTAGATGGTGCCGCCGGCGAACCGCTGGTACCAGCCCCCGCCGTTCGCGCTGGTGCTCGACGCGACCCCGACGGGCCAGCCGAGCGCGCCGGCGGGTCCGCCGTGCGCGACGTAGTGCGCGCCGGCGATCCCGCTCACGGTGTACGACTTCTGGTGGATCACGACGACGCCCTGCTGGAACGGCTGCACGGTGCCGGTCGAGCCGTGCCCGAGGACGAGCCGCGGGTCGCCTGCGGGCCAGCCGAGGATGTTCGCGTCCGCGCCCCTCCTGAGCCAGATCGCGAGGACGTCCCCGGTCACCGTGGTGTTGGTCGTGCCGGCCACGACGACGCGCCCGCGCTGGAACTGCTGCCAGGTCGCGCCGCCCTTCGCGGTGCTGACGACCGGGTCCGCGACCGGCCAGCCGAGCGCGCCGTTCTCGTACCCGTTGCGCGCGAACTGCGCGTAGACGGGGGCGAGCACCACGGCGGTCCCCGCGGAGGAGACGTACAGGCTGCCCTTCTGGAAGCCCTGCACGGTGCCGGCCTTGCGGTTCAACTGCCCCGTCCTGGGCCAGCCGAGCTCGCCTGCGGGGCCGCCGGTCGCGTTGTACTTCGTGAGCACCGCGCCGGTCAGCACGAACGCGCCGGAGCCGGAGACGTACACGTTGCCGTGCTGGAACGCCTGCGCGGTGCCTCCCCCGTTCGCCGTGGTCGGGCCCGCGTCGTTGGTCGGCCAGCCGAGTGAGCCGTTCTCGTACCCGTTGCGCGCGAACGTCGCGTACACCGGCGCGAGGATCGCCGCGGTGCCGGCGGCGGACACGTAGACCGAGCCGTTCTGGAAGCCCTGCACCGTGCCGGCCTTCCGATTCATCTGCGCCGTCCTGGGCCAGCCGAGCTTGCCGCCGGGGCCGCCCATCGCCGTGTACTTCGCCTGCACCGCGCCGCTGATCCCGTAGGAGCCGGCGCCGGAGGTGTAGATCGTGGCCTTCTGGAACTGCTGGTAGGTGCCGCCGCCGTTCGCGGAGACGCTCACCGCGTTCGCGACGGGGTTGCCGAACGCGCTCTGGTGCGCGTCCCAGAACGTCTTGATCGCACCGGTCACGAGCAGGTGCGTCGAGCCGAACCACGTCGTGAAGTAGAGGTAGAAGTTCCGGTTCCCGTACGAGGAGCAGCCGTTGCCGAGCCCCCACCCGGCCGCGAGCGCGGCCGCGTTCGGCTGGTACGGCGTGTAGTAGTACAGGCTCGCGGTGGCCTTGTTCTTGATGGTGATGGTCTGCGCACCGCAGGTGGCGTTCGGGTTGTAGAGCACGCCGTTCGGCTTGCCGACCGGGAACCAGTTGAAGTTGGTCCACCCGGGGCCGGTCGTCCCGGGCGGGCTCGTGTAGCGCACCAGCCAGTAGGCGACCCCGTACAGCTGGTTGAACAGCCCGTACTTGCTCGGGTCGCACGCGGCCGTGTCCGGGCAGCCGAGCCCGGTCGCCTTCCGGTAGATCAGCGACACCGTCTCGCCGTAGCCGGGCATGCGCCCGGTGACCAGGGTCTGCTCCTTCTGGAGCATCACCAGGATGACCTCGGGGTTGACGTTGCACGCCGCGCCGACGGCCGCGATCACCTGCGCGGCGGTCGCGTTGCTCTTCGCCGGCAGCGCCTTGCACATGGGGTTCGCCGTCATCGCCGGCATGTTCACCTTGACCGACTTCAAGCAGGTCGCCCCGGAGGAGCAGGTCGGCTGCTTGGCGTTCAGGAACGACTGGATGTCGGACGCCGACATGGTGGTGCCGTTGAACATGACGGAGTCGTCGATGATGTTCGCCGGGTCGAACCCGTCGAGCACGGACGCCCTCGCGGACTGCCCCGTCACCGCGGTCAGGCCGACGCCGGCCGCGACCAGCGCGACGCCCGCCGCGATCGCGGCGAACCGGCGGAACCGCGGCATGCGCTCGCGGGAGCTCATCCGACCTGCACCGTGCGGACGGCGGAGGCGCCCACGGACTTGGCCGAGCTGTAGCGGACGCGCACCTGCCAGCTGCCCGCGGTCAGCCCCTTGACGGTGACGGCCTCGCAGCCGGTGTACGACGAGGCGCCGACGCCGCTGCTCGTCACCGTGCGCGAGGTGGCGCCGGAGGAGAGCTGGACGGTGCAGGTCCCACCGGTCTCGATGATGTTCGGCACGATCGCGGAGACGTCGAGCGCCTTCGCGGAGGAGTCCCAGTCCGCGGTCGTGATGAACGGGACCACCGCGGTGCGGCCGTCGGCGACGGACGAGGGCGACGGCGTCGCCTGCACGGTGGAGGCGGCGGTCGGCCCCGGGCTGGCCGACGCGATCGTCTGCGTCGGGCTCGCGCTCGGGACGGACGGGTCGATCACCGGTCCGGAGGAGGTCGCCGCCACCGAGGCGGCTCCACCTCCGAGCGACGAGCACGACGTCAACGCGGCCGCCGCCGCAGCGACGAGGACCGCGGCGCCGATGGCGCGAGCGACAGAGACAGACTTCGATTCCCCCACACCTCGACGGTACGGACCGAATGGCTCGCCGTGTCCGCCGGGGGCGGCGTGTCCGGGCCCCAGTCCTGGTGCCCCCCGGCCGTCCGTGCACTCCTCGAGCAGGTTCCCGCACCCGATCACGGTCCGTGGACCTGGACACGCCGTGGCAAGGCGCGCCGCGTGCCACGTGTTCGGGGGTCGCCTCGATTAGCGTTCCCTCCGTCATGTCCTGGAGCGCGGTGGCCCCGCCCGTCGCCGTCGTCCTCGTCGCGGTCTTCCTGCCCGGCCTGGCGCTCGCGATCGCGGCGCGGCTGCGCGGCGTCGTCGCGCTCGGTCTCGCCGGTCCGCTCGGCTACGCGGTCGTCGGCATCACCGGGGTCGTCGCCGCGCCGGTGCACGTGCCGTTCGGCTGGCCGTCGCTGCTCGTGGTCACGGCCGTGCTGGTGCTCCTCACCGTCGCGGCCCGGGCCGCCCTGCGCGCGGCCGGGATGGCGACGCCGCCCTGGGACACCTGGCGGCCCGCCTCCTGGATCCCCGTCGTCGTCGGCGCGGTGATCGCGACGATCGCCATCACGGCGGTCGCGTTCGCCTGGGTGCCGAGCCCCGACCGGATCACGCAGACCTACGACACCGTCTTCCACCTGAACGCGGCCGCGTCGATCGTCGACACGGGCGACGCCTCGAGCCTCCACCTCTACCGGCTGACGCATCCGGGCAAGAGCCTCGCCTACTACCCGGCCGTGTGGCACAGCCTCACGGCGCTCGGCGCGGAGACCACCGGCGTCGACATCGCCGTCGCGGCGAACGCGACCTGGATCGCGACCGCGGGCCCGGTCTTCTCCCTCGGCGGGGCCTTCGTGTCCGCGGTGCTGTTCGGCCGCACCGGGCTGCGCCGGGACGACGCCCGACCGGCGCAGCGCACGATCGTCGCCACCGTCGCCGCCGTGCTGTCGTCGACGTTCGTCGCGTTCCCGTACCTGCTGCTCGACTTCGGGACCCTCTACCCGAACGGGCTCGCGTACACGATCCTCCCCGCCGGCGTCGCACTCGTCGCGGCGCTCCTCCCCTTCCCTGCGCGGGCGCCGTGGCGGCCGGAGGCGGTACCGTTCCGGACCCGCACGGTGCTGCTGCTGCTCGGCTGGGGTGCCGCGGCCGCCTTCGCGCATCCCCGCTCCGCGGTCGCGCTGCTCGTGCTCGCGACCCCGCTCGCCGTCGCGTGGTTCGCCGCGCGGATGTCGGCGCTCGCCGCCACGGGCCAGCGCGGGCGGCGGCGGGCGCGCATCACGTGGGTCGTGCTCGTGCTCGCCGCCGCCCTGGTGGTGGTGCTCGCGGTGCTGTTCGTCCTGCACTACTACGACGTCGGGAAGCGGCCGATCTCGGACCACCTGAACGGCGGCCCGGCGCTCGCCCGCGAATCGTTCGGGCAGGCGCTGCTGCAGGGACTGCTCGCGACCTCGCTCGTCGTGCCGGGCGAGCTGCCGCTGCCCCCGCCGATCCTGCTCGCGATCGTGGTCCTCGTCGGCCTGATCGCCGCGCTGCTGCGGCCGGGACTGCGCTGGGTGGTGGTGACCTACCTCGCGCTCGTGCTGCTGTACGCGCTCGCCGCCGGGAGCAACAGCGACCTCGCGAAGATCGCGACGGGGCTGTGGGACAAGGACAAGTTCCGGATCGTCGCCATGATGCCCACGATCGGGGTGCCGCTCGCGGCGTGGACGATCACCGCCGGGGTGTCGGAGCTCACCGCGAGCCTCCGGAGCCGCGTCGCGCGCCGCAGCGACCCGCGCCTGCGGACCCTCGCCGTCGCCACCGGGCTCATGACCGCGGTCGTCGCGGCCACGGCGTGGTTCGGGCCGTCGCTCGGCGGCCTCAGCCGGTCGATGGGCGACGTGTTCGCGCTGCCCGCCCACCAGAAGCAGGGGCTGCTGCTCGACGCGGACGAAGCCGCCCTCCTCGAGCAGGTCGGCCGCTTCGTGCCGAAGGGGCAGCTGATCGTCGGCAACCCCTGGAACGGCTCATCGCTCGCCTGGGCGCTGGGCGGCAGGCGGGTGCTCTTCCCCCACCTCGGCGGCTACTGGACCACGGACGGCAAGATCATCAAGAGCCATCTCGACGACTGGGCCACCGATGCGCGCGTCTGCCCGGCGGTGCGTGCGGAGGGCGTCCGCTGGGTGATCACGGATCCGGGGCGTCTCGCGGGCGACCGGAAGGCGGCGTCGCGGTTCGGGGCGATCGACCGGGTGGTCTCGACCAGGGGCGGCGCGCAGCTCGTGGCCTCGTCGGGCTCGGCCCGCCTGTGGCGCCTCACCGCCTGCTGGCCCTGATCCCGAGGCCGACAGCAGGACCGAGCCGCTTCAGCAGGACACATCGCGCGGATGCGTCCTGTGGATGCTCCTCCGTCCTGCTGTCGTGCTCGGGGAGTCCTGCTGTCGTGCTCGGAGCTTCGGGCTTCGTGCTCGTCAGGGGTGGAACGCGTCGATGAGCGTGAAGAGCAGCTGGGTGGTGCGGGCCAGGATCAGCCCGATCAGGTACAGCACGGCGCAGAGCGCCCAGAACCGGTTGACCGTGAGCAGCCACTTCGCGCCGCGGTAGGCCATCGCCGTGATGATCGGCACGCACGCCGCGAGCACCGGCAGGTTGGGCAGCACGAAGAGGGTGGAGCCGGAGCAGCCCCACCAGATCGAGCAGAACACCATCGTCAGCCCCGCCGCCCACAGCCCGGCGGGCAGCCGCTGCAGCACGCGGAGGACGACGGGACCCTGCTCGCCGTGCTGCGGCACGGCGAAGTACCGGACGACGCCGGTGATCGCGGCCGCGAAGAGGAAGAGGGCGAGGCTGAAGGTCAGGATCCCCGGGAAGTGCCAGGAGGCGAACAGGAGCTCCGTCTGTGCGAGCCAGGACAGCATCGGGTGGGGCTGGAACTCGGCGGTGAACTCGGACGCGCGGGCGAGCCAGCCGGCGGGGCCGGCGAGCCCGAACCACAGCACCTGCATGAGCAGTGCGGGGACGGCCCAGGCCCCGGTGAACGCGGCGAGCGCCTTCGTCCTGGCCAGCCGCGCGCCCCGCGGCGTCGTCAGGGCGATGCCGATCAGGAACGCGGGCAGCGCGAGCGCCGCGACGGCGAAGAAGCCGCTCGCGACGCCGACGAGCGCGGCAGCGAGCAGCCGCCAGCGGGGCAGCGAGACGAGCGCGAAGCCCGCGGTGAGGAGCGCGGCCGCGATCCAGCCGCCCTCCGCGGTCGGCGGCCCGTAGACCGGCTCGGTCGGGTCGGCGCGCAGGTTGAGCGCGAGCACGGCGAGCATCGCCCCGAAACCGGCCCACCGGCCGGCGGCGCGGCGGCCGATCACGAACAGGGAGCCGAGCAGCAGCGCGTGGAACGGCAGCACGAGGGCGCGCGCGACCTCCACCGGCAGCCGGACGAGCGCGACGCTCCGCGCCTCCGCCGGGGTCACGGGCGCCAGGACGGCGACGGCGATGAAGATGGTGAGCTGCACCGCGAGGAGCAGCGCGACGGCGACCACGAACAGCACGTCGAGGGGGGTCGTCCGTCGTTCGGCGGTCACGAAGACGTCAGCGGCGCGCCGCCGGGTCACCGTCGTCATGCCCGCAGGGTATCGGCGCGACCCCCGGACGCGGCGCAGGGACGCAGGCGATCTCAGTGCAGCGCCGCCTGCACCACCCGGTGGATCCGCGCATAGTCGGGGTGGGCCGGGTCGTATGCGGGCTTCACGAACTCGACGTTCACGGTCTTCTGCGAGCGCGACTGCATCGCGGCTCCGGCCAGCACCCCGAGCAGCGCCTGCGGCAGATCGGTCCGGATCGCGTTCGAGCCCGCCTTCGCGATCCGGTCGAACCGGGTGAGCAGGGTGATCGGGTTCATCTGGTGCAGCATCGCGTCCTCGAGCTGACGCTGCCTCGCCATCCGGTCGTAGTCCCCGAGCGCGCTGCCGTACCGGGATCTGGCGAACCACAGGGCCTTGTTGCCGTCGAGGTGGTGCGTGCCCTTCTCGATCCACACCTTCACGCCGGTGAGCCTGCCGTTCACGATGTGGCCGCCGATCGGGAGCCGCTGCGTCGCCGTCACGGTGACGCCGCCCATCGCGTTCACGAGCGGCTCGAACGCGGTCATGTCGACGAGCACGTAGTACTGGATCGGGATGCCGAGCGCGCCCTCGACCGCCTCCCTGGTCGCCTCGATCCCCGCGCTGGAGTGGTTGCGCACCGCGTCCGGGTAGAGCGCCTGCTCCTTCAGCTGCGCCTCGGTGTAGATGGAGTTGAGCTCGCAGACGTCGACGTTGCAGCGGCCGTTCGCGCCGTAGCCGTTCGGGTAGAGCTTCTTCATCGGCGAGCCGTCCGCGAACGGGATCGGGTTCGTGTCGCGCGGGAGCCCGAACGTGACCATGTGCCCCGTGAGCGCGTCCACGCTGACGACGGAGATGCTGTCCGGGCGCAGACCGGAGCGGCCGGGCCCGGCGTCGCCCCCGAGCAGGAGGATGTTGTACCGCCCGCTCGCGGGCAGGTCGACGCGCGTGTTCGCGAACGCGGTACCGAGGCTCGAGCGCGCGACGCCGGTCGCCCACGCGGCCCAGCCCGCTCCGCCGACGCCGATCAGGAGCACCAGCGCGAGCCCGCCCGCCACCGCGCCGCGCGCGACGGGGACGACGCGGGTGAGCCGGAGCAGCCGGACCGTGTCCAGGGTGAGCAGCACCCAGCAGACCGCCCACACGACGGCCGCGGCCTGCAGCAGCGAGAGCCCGACCGCGTTCGTCGGCAGCGTCAGCAGGACCTGCGGCAGGACGAACCAGAGCACGAGCGCCACGACCAGCGCGACCCAGCCCACCAGCCACAGCCCGAGCACGACCCGGCCGACCCGCCGGCTGCCGGCGAGCGACTGGGCGCTCCCGGGGATCAGGAGATGGAGCACGGCGAGCCAGACCGCGCGCCGCGTCATCAGCCGCCGGTCGCCGATGTCCGGGTCCCGGAGGGGCGTGCCTCCCGGTGGCCGCGTCAGCCCCTCCCCCGTCCGCATCCCGGCAGGCTAACCACCGGGCGGGCGCCCGCATGCGCTTCACCGGGTACGGCGAGGAGATTCCTCACCGTGCCCGCGACCCGTCAGTCGGCTGCGCCGAGCGCCGCGTCCTTCGCGGCGACCTGCCGCTCGAGGTCGGCCGCGTAGTCGGCGAGCGCCGCCGCGATCCGCGTGTCCGCCGAGCCGAGGATGCGGACGGCGAGCAGCCCCGCGTTCGCGGCGTTGCCGATCGCGACGGTCGCCACGGGCACGCCGGTCGGCATCTGCACGATGGACAGCAGCGAGTCGAGCCCGTCCAGCGTCTTCAGCACCACCGGCACCCCGATCACCGGGAGCGTGGT
>NZ_JBQCGC010000020.1:0-31301 GCF_051956055.1 Amnibacterium sp. | reverse complement strand
AAAGCAGACCCCTTGCGGGGGTGTTCGCGTCGATTCCTGACCCCAGTGAGCGGGGCGGTGCAGTAGCACGGATGTCCTGTGCACGAGGATGCGACATGCGACGCGCGGCGGATCGGAGGGAAACGCCCCCCGTTCGCGGGCACGCAGGGACGCAGGCAGAACGTCTCGCCGGCCTGAACCGGGACTACTCTGACGGCTCAGCGGCAGGACGCGGGCTTCGCGCTCGTGGGCGCGATCGACTCCGTCAGGTAGAACACCGCGCCGCTGGTGCTCCGGACACTGACGCAGTACGCCCCCGGCGAGCCACCGGCCGCCGCGGAGTCGTCGAGGACGAATTCCGACCCCCAGCCGTATCGACGCAGTATCGCGGCGTTCGCAGCGCCGTCGGTCGCGCTGAGCGCAGGCCAGCCACTCTTGTTCGTCGTGACCCAGTTCTGCAGCGCGATCCTCGCGTTGACGAGGTCCGACTTCGCGGAGGCATCGGCGGCGCTGTTCTGAGCTCCGAGATACACGGGGATCGTGATCGCCGCGAGCACGCCGATGATGATCACGACGACGAGGAGCTCGATCAGGGCGAAGCCCATATCGCGGGCAGCACGCGGACCGGCCGCCGTCGACGACCCCGGGCACAGGTTCACAGAGCTATTTGGCGTGCTGGAGCGCGGAGGACAGGCTGAAGATCGGCATGTAGAGCGCGACGACCATGCCGCCGATCACCACGCCGAGCACCGTGATGAGCATCGGCTCGATCAGCGACGTGAGCGCTTCGGCGGTCGCGTCGATCTCGGCCTCGTAGAAGTCGGCGACGCGGGCGAGCATGGCGTCGATCGAGCCCGACTCCTCCCCCACGGAGATCATCTGCACGACCATCGCCGGGAAGATCTTCTCCTGCGCCAGCGGGCCGGCGAGCGACGCGCCCGTGCGCACGGAGTCGGCGAGCCGCGCCGCGACCTGCTCGAGCACCCAGTTGCCCGACGACTGCCCGACGATGGTGAGCGCGCGCAGCAGCGGGACGCCGGCCGCGGTCATGTTGGAGAGATTGCGGGCGAAGCGGGCGATCGCGACCTTGCCGATCAACGGCCCGAACACCGGGACCTTGAGCAGGATGGGGTGCACGATGCGGCGCACCGAGTCCTTCTCCTTGCTGGTCCGCCACCAGAACGTGATGCCGAAGGCGAGCACGGCGATGAGCGGCAGCAGCCAGCCCATCTGGTTGCTGACGGTCACGAGGATCTGCGTCGGCAGCGGCAGCTGGCTCCCCAGGCTCGCGAACATCTTCTTGAACACCGGGACGATGAACAGCAGCATGCCGATGACGGCGATCACCGCGATGCCGAGCACCGCCATGGGATACGTCATCGCCGACTTGATCGTGCCGCGGAGCTTCGCCTCCTTCTCGTAGGAGTCCGCGATCGACGCGAGCGAGGTGTCGAGGAACCCGCCGGCCTCACCCGCGCGCACCATGCTCACGAGGAGCAGCGGGAACTGCTTGCGCTCCCCCAGCGCGGCGGAGAAGGACTTGCCCTGCTCCACGTCCCGGGCGACCTCGGTGAGCAGCCGCTTCAGCGTCGCGTGCTCGGTCTGCTCCGCCGTCACCGTGAGGGCACGCAGCAGCGGCACGCCCGCCTGCGTGATCGTCGCGAGCTGGCGCGTGGCGATGGCGAGCGCCTTCAGCGTCACCCTGCCGCCGCCGAACGAGATCTCCATCTGAAGCCCGGTGCCGGTCGTCTTCTCGGCCACGCGGGTGGGCATCAGGCCCATCGAGGCGAGGCGGGCGAGTGCGAGCGACTCGCTCGCGACGTCGAGCGACCCCTTGACGAGCCGACCGTCCCGTGCTCGCGCGCGGTAGGTGAAGGACTTCTGCGCGGTGGCGCTCACCGGAACCCGCCCATCGAGGCGAAGGTGTCGGTGTGGGTCGCGCGGGGCTTGGCCGCGCCGGCCATCTGCCGCAGCGTGTTCACGTCCTGCGCCTTCGCCTCCGCGGCCTCCAGGGTGATCGCCCCGGAGTGGATGAGGGAGACGAGGTGCTGGTCCATCGTCTGCATGCCGAGCGCGCTGCCGGTCTGCATCGCGGTGAGCAGCTGGCTCGTCTTGCCCGTGCGGATCAGGTTGCCGATCGCGGGCGTGACCCGGAGGACCTCGACCGCGACCGCCCGGCCGTGGCCGTCGGCGCGCGGGACGAGCGTCTGGCAGACGACGCCCTGCAGCACCATGGACAGCTGCATCCGCACCTGCTGCTGCTGGTCGGCGGAGAAGACGTCGACGATGCGGTCGATCGACTGCGCGGCGTCGGAGGTGTGCAGGGTCGCGAACACGAGGTGCCCGGTCTCCGCCGCGGTCAGCGCGACCGAGATCGACTCCAGGTCGCGGAGCTCGCCGAGCAGGATGATGTCGGGGTCCTGACGCAGGACGTGCTTGAGCGCGGCGCCGAAGCTGCGGGTGTCCGTGCCGACCTCGCGCTGGTTCACGAGCGCCTTCTTGCTCGTGTGCACGAACTCGATCGGGTCCTCGATCGTCATGATGTGGTCGGCTCGCGTCTCGTTCGCGCGGTCGATCAGCGCCGCGAGCGTGGTCGACTTGCCGGAACCGGTCGGGCCGGTGACGAGCACGAGCCCGCGCGGCAGGTCCGCGAACGAGCCGATCGCCTCCGGCAGGCCGAGGTCGCCGAAGGACTTGATCTCGGTCGGGATGAGCCGGAACGCGGCCCCCCACGACTCGCGCTGCTGGTAGACGTTCACACGGAAGCGCGCCTGGTCGCCGAGCGCGTAGGCGAAGTCGAGCTCGAGGTCCTGCTCGAAGCGCTCGAGCTGCTGCGGCGACATCGCGGACGTGAGGATGTCCCGCACGTCCTGCGCGGTCCAGATGCCGACGTTGCGCACCGGGCGCAGGGCGCCGGCGACGCGCACCTGCGGCGCCGCACCCGCGGCGATGTGCAGGTCGGAGCCGCTCATCCCGATCACGGCGCTGAGCGCGGTGTCGAGCCGGGCGAGCCCCGGGACGGACGGCGACATGTCATCAGGCGACGACACGGAGGACCTCCTCGATCGATGTGAGCCCCGCGGCGACCTTGTTCCAGCCGTCCTGACGGAGTGAGACCATGCCCGCCTTGATCGCGGTGCGCCCGAGCTCGCTGGCGGAGGCGCGGGCGACGGTGAGGCGTTCGATCTCCTCGTCGACCGTCATCACCTCGTGCACCGCCACGCGCCCGCGATAACCGGTCTCGGCGCAGTGGGAGCAGCCGACCGGGACGAACACCTGCTCGTCCTCCTCGATGAGGAGCCCGATGCGGGCCAGGTAGTCCTCGTCGTAGTTCGTCGGCCGCTTGCACTTGTCGCAGAGTCGCCGAGCGAGGCGCTGCGCGACCACGCCGACGAGCGCGGAGCCGACGAGATACGGCTCGATGCCCATCTCGACGAGCCGCGTGATCGCGGACGGCGCATCGTTGGTGTGCAGCGTCGACATCACGAGGTGGCCGGTCAGGGCCGCCTCGACCGCGATCTGCGCGGTCTCGTGGTCGCGGATCTCACCGATCAGCACCACGTCCGGGTCCGACCGGAGGATGCTCCGGAGCGCCGAGGCGAACGTGAGGCCCGCCTTCGGGTTGATCTGCACCTGGTTGATGCCCGCCATGCGGTACTCGACCGGGTCCTCGACCGTGATGACGTTGACGGTCGGCTTCGACACCTCGTGGATCGTGGTGTACAGCGTCGTCGACTTGCCCGAGCCGGTCGGCCCGGTGACGAGGATCATGCCGTTCGGCCGCGTGTACGCGGTGCGGAACGCCTCGAAGTTGCGGCCGACCATGTTGA
The DNA here is from genome assembly GCF_051956055.1 of Amnibacterium sp. Lineage (NCBI taxonomy): Bacteria > Bacillati > Actinomycetota > Actinomycetes > Micrococcales > Microbacteriaceae > Amnibacterium > Amnibacterium sp. The sequence continues at coordinate 27,492 of NZ_JBQCGC010000020.1, read as the reverse complement.
GGTCCGAGATGCTCTTCGCCGACCCCGACGTGTCGAGGATCCGCATGACGATCTTCTCGCCGTACACGGTCGGGAGGGTGGCGACGCGGAGGTCGATCTTCCGCCCCTGGTGCAGCACCGAGATGCGGCCGTCCTGGGGTCGGCGCCGCTCGGCGATGTCGAGATCCGCCATCACCTTGAGGCGCGAGATCACGCCCGCCTGCACCGACACCGGCGCGGACTGGACCTCCTTCAGCACGCCGTCGATGCGGTAGCGGACGCGGAGCTCGCGCTCCCCCGGCTCGATGTGGATGTCGGAGGCGCGGTCCTGGATCGCCTGGGAGATGAGCAGGTTGACGAACCGGACGATGGGCGCGTCGTCGTCCTCGACGACCGCCGCCTCCTCGCTGCTCGAGCCCTGCTCGAACAGCTCGTGCTGGATGTCGCTCAGCTCGTCGTCCGCACGGTGGTAGCGGTCGATCGTGGTCGCGAGGTCCCGCGCGTCGACGCGGACCGGCCGGATGCGGAGACGGGTCGCGGCGGAGACGTCGTCCAGCGCGAGGATGTCGTTCGGGTCCGCCATCGCCACGACGAGCGTGCCGCCCTCGCGGCTGATGGGCAGCAGGCTGTGGCGCCGGCAGAGGTTCGCGGAGACGCTCACCGCCGCATCGCGGTCGACCGGGTACTCGAGGATCTCCACGAAGGGCGCGGTGAACGCGTTCGAGCCGCGCGGTGTGACGGACGACATGGTCGCTTCCTCCGCATCGACACGACCGGGGTCACCGGCGCCCGGCACCTCCGGGGGCTTCAGGCTAGGAAAGGGCCTGCACCGCCCGGAACACCCAAAGCGAGGCGCCCCAATGCAGGGGCCAGGGCGATCGCTGCGCTCAGGTCCGAAGGATCAGAGCCCGGTGGAACGCGATCGCGGCGTCGAGCGCGGTGACCGAGACTCGCTCGTCCGCGCCGTGGATCGCGGCGAGCTCCTCCGCGGTGATCGCGAACGGCATGAAGCGGTAGACGTCGGCGCCGAGCCGGGTGAAGTGGCGGGCGTCGCTCGCCTGCACCATCACGTACGGCACGGGGAGCGCATCGGGATGGGAGACATGCACCGCGGCGACGACGCGGTCCCAGGCCGGTCCCTGCGCTCGGGAGGCGGGAGGCGGATCCTCGCCCCGCAGCAGCTCGACCTCGACGGCGGGGTCGCGGATCACCCTGCGGAGCCGGTCCACGACGCCGTGCACGGTGTCCCCCGGCGCGATCCGGATGTTCAGCTCCGCCGCCGCCTCCGCCGCGAGCACGTTCGCCGCGTCCCCGGCCCTGAGCCTCGTGACCGCGACGGTCGTGCGCACGAGGGCCGCCGACACCCCGCCGAGCGCCGCGAGCACCCGGGCGACCGCGGGCCCGGAGGCGCGGGCGCGCAGCGCTGCCGCGACCGGCCGGGGCAGCCGTTCGCCGAGCGCCGCGGCCATCGCGCGCACCGCGGGGTGACTGCGCGGCGGGAACGGGTGCCGGTCGACGCGGGTCAGCGCGGTGGCGAGCCGCACCGTCGCCTGCACCCGCGGCGGGATCGCGGCGTGGCCGCCCGAGGACCGGGTGGACAGGCGCACCTCCGCCGTCCCCCGCTCGGTGAGGCCGATCATGGCCAGCCGACCGCGGACCCCGGGGACGACGCCCTCGACGACGGCGCCGCCCTCGTCGAGCACGAGCGACGGCCGGACACCGGCCACGGCGAGCGCCTCCGCCACGGCCCGGGCGCCGGTACCGCGCACCTCCTCGTCGTGCCCGGACACGATGTGGACGTCGCCGCCCGGCACGACGCCCTCCGCGAGCAGGCCCTCCACCGCCTCGAGGACCGCGACGAGCGGTCCCTTGTCGTCGAGGGCCCCGCGGCCGTGCACGACCCCGTCGGCGACCACGCCGTCGAACGGGTCGTGGCGCCACCGCTGGTCGGTCACCGGCACGACGTCGTGGTGCGCCATCAGCACGATCGGGGGCTCGTCGCCGCCGCGCCACACGAGGTGCAGCGCTCCCCCGCCCACCACCTGCCGCTCGAGGTGGGCGTGCACGAGGGGATAGAGCTCGGCGAGCCGGTCGCGGAACGCGGCGAACGTCGCCTCCCCGGCGGTCGACACCGTCGGGATCCGGATCAGGGCGGCGAGGCGCTCCGCGGGGGTCATGCCCGGCGCCTCGGGAAGGCGGCGGCGGGGACGACGAGCAGCGCGAGCGCACCGACGAGCGCGGTGCCGCCGCACACCGCCCAGACGGTGAGGTAGCCCGCGTAGCTGCCCGCCGTGCCACCGACGGGAGCGCCCGCGGCGAGCGCGATCGCGAACCCGCACGACGCGAACGCGCCGCCGAGCGACTTGCCCGTGTTCGTGAGCCCCGTCGCGACGGCGGTGCGTCCTGCCGGTGCGACGGCGGCGGCCGCGGCTGGGAGGGCGGCGACGAGTGTGCCGGACCCGAGCCCCGCGACCGCCATCGCGACGAGCACCTCCACGAGCGACGCGTGGAACGGGATCAGGGCCAGATAGCCGACCGCGACGATCGTGGACCCGACGATCAGCGTCGCCCGCGTGCCCAGCAGCCGGGACACGGGGCCGAGCAGGAGCGCGCCCACGAGCAGCGCGAGCACGTACGCGCCGATCACGATGGAGAGCATGCCCGCGCTCAACCCGAGGCCGTAGCCGACCTGCGCCGGGTCCGTGCGCACGAACGTGGAGAGCGGGCCCTGCGCGCCGAGCACGCTCACCCCGAACAGGAGCGCAGCGAGCTGGATCGGCCACACCGCCGGCCGCGCGAGCACGCGCATGTCGACGAGGGGGTCCGCGATCCGTCGCTCCACGAGCACGAACCCCGCGAGCAGTGCGAGCCCGGCGACGAGGACGAGCCAGCCCAGCCCTGAGCCGGGCTGCAGGCGCAGGAGGCTGAGCGCCCCGGTGAGCACCGCGAGCGCGACGCCGAGGACGACCGCGCCGCGGACGTCGAGCCGGCCGGGCGCGCGCTCGCCGTCGGCCCACAGCCGCCGGTACCAGCGGGCGGCGACGCCGCGCGCCGGCGGTTCGGCTGGGGACTCGCGCACGCCGATGAGCACGGCGACGAAGGCGATTCCCACGAGCACACCCGGTACGAGCAGCGACGCGCGGAGGGAGCCGAGGACCCCCTGCGCCGAGCCTCCGGCCAGCGCACCGGCGATCGCGCCCGCCTCCAGCGCCGCGACCACGACGCCCGCGCCCGCACGGGTGGTCGCCTGCGGGTCGGGGCGGGTGCGCGAGCGGTGGGCGATCAGCGCGATCTCGAGCGGGAGCCAGGCCGTGTAGACGCCCTGCGCGGCCCAGAGCGCGAGGAAGAGCGGGAAGGATCCGGCGGCGATCGGCAGGCCGATGCTGACCAGCGCGGTGACCGCGAGCGCGCCGAGGAGCATCCGGCGGTACCCGAGCAGGTCGCCGAGCTTCGCGATGATCGGCACGGCGACAACCGAGACGGCGAGCTGCCCGCCCTCGAGCCAGTTCACGTCCGCATCGGCGATCCCCAGCGATCGGGCGATGTCGGTGAGCTGCGGCACGTAGTAGCCCTGCAGCACTCCGGAGGCGAACTCGACGACGACGAGCACGCCGACGACGCCGAGCGCCCCGCGCGCCCCGACGCCTCCGGTGCCGACGGCTCCGGTCCGGTCGGCTCCGGTCCGGTCGGTCCCCACGGCTCCGGTCCCGCTCACCCGCTCATCTTCGTCGTTCAGGAGAACTTCGCGCCCAGCGGCCGGATCTCCTGACCGACGAAGATCGAGCCGTGATCATCGCGGAGTACACGATCCCCGGGCTGCACGTGCGCGACCACGAGGTGGAGGTGCCCCTGGACTGGGGTGCGCCGGGCCCGGAGACGCTGACGGTGTTCGCGCGCGAGGTCGTCGCCGCGCACCGGCGGCGGGACGACCTGCCGCTGATGCTCTTCCTCCAGGGCGGCCCCGGCGGCAAGAGCCCGAGACCGCTCGACGCGAGCGGGTGGCTCGGCGCCCTGCTCGAGCGGTACCGCGTCGTGCTGCTCGACCAGCGCGGCACGGGCAGGAGCAGCCGCGTCGACGCGGCGCGCATGAGTGCGTTCCCCGGCGGCGCGGAGGGGGCCTCCTTCCTCGCCCTGTTCCGCGCCGACTCGATCGTGCGGGATGCCGAGCACATCCGCGCCACGGACTTCGGCGGCCGCCGCTGGGCGACGATCGGGCAGAGCTACGGGGGCTGGCTCACGCTCACCTACCTCTCCCTGTTCCCGGAGGCGCTCACCGCGTGCCTCGTGACGGGCGGGCTCGGCTCCCTCCGGCCCTCCGCGGAGGAGGTGTACCGGCGCACGTTCCCGCGCATGCTCGCGAAGAACCGCGTGTTCGAGGGCCGGTACCCGGAGGACGTCGCGACCCTCGGGCGGATCGCGGACCTCCTGACGGCGGAGGACGTGCGGCTCCCCGACGGCGACCGGCTGACCGTGCCTCGGCTCCAGTTCCTCGGCAACCCGTTCGGGATGCAGCACGGGTTCGAGGAGGTGCACTGGATGCTCGACGAGGCGTTCGCCGCCTCGGGCGGAGGGCTCTCGGACACGTTCCTCGCACAGGTGCAGGCGGCGACCGACTTCGCCGACAACCCGCTGTGGGCGGCGCTGCAGGAGCCGCTCTACGGCGACCCCGCCTCCGGAGCGACGGGCTGGGCGGCCGACGCCGAGCTGGCCAGGCAGTCCGCGTTCGCCCCGGATGCGAGGCCCCTCCGGCTCACGGGCGAGGCGATGTTCCGGTGGATGTTCGAGGAGATCCGGCTGCTGCGTCCCTTCCTCCCGGCGGTCGACGCGCTCGCCGGACGGACGGACTGGTCACCGCTCTTCGATCCGGCGCGCCTCGCGGCGAACGAGGTGCCGGTCGCGGCGGCGGTCTACTTCGACGACCTGTACGTCGATGCGGGGTTGTCCCTCGCGACGGCCGCGGAGGTCGGCGCCGTGCAGACCTGGGTCACGGACGAGTGGCAGCACGACGGCATCCGGGCCAGCGGTGACGAGGTCGTCCGGCACCTGCTGCGCCTGATCGACGAGCACGGCGGCCCGCAGCCCGAATGAGCCGCCCGGCGTCAGGGGCGCGGGCGCGGCGGGGTCGGCTTGGGCGCGATGCCGGAGGGGGCGCGCGGCGGCGCCGGCGCCTCCGGTACCGCATCCGATCGATCCGTCTCGGTCTTCCGCGCCTTGCTCAGGAGGCCGACCAGCAGGTCGGCGGTCTGCGCGGCGGAGGCGGCGGCTCCCGTGTTCGCCTCCTTGACGGCGGAGACGACCTCGGCGCGCTGGATGCTGACCCCGCGGGGGGCGTCGAAGCCGATGCGCACCCCGTCGCCCCGGACGTCGATGACGGTGACGACGATGTCGTCGCCGATCATCACGCGCTCACCCTTCTTCCGCGTGAGCACCAGCATCGGGCAAGCCTAGCCGCGCCGCCACGTGCATTTTGAAGGGGTTTCTGCCCGGCGGAGCCGCGCAGAAACCCCTTCAAAATGCACGGGGTCAGCCCGCGAGCTCGCGGTACGCCTCGGGCAGGCCGATCGCGGCGAGCGCCTCCGGGCGCACCCCGCGCTGCGCTCGGACGCTCGCGACCGCGTCGACCTGCAGCCGCCCGCGGAGGCGACCGGTCCACTCGAGCGTCTCCGCCGGCTCGCGCTCGGCGTCCACGACGAGCCATGCCTGGTCGCTGTCGATGGAGGTCAGCTGCTCGAGCTGCTCCTCCGCCAGCTCCCCGCGGCCGACGCCGTAGGCGACGATGACGGGCTGGTCGCTGCGCACGCCGTACGCGCGCGCCGCGACCGCGCCGCGCCGGTCGTCCACCCGGCGCCGGGTGTTGCCCTCGAGCGCGCCGCCGTCGCAGACGTAGCCGCGCTGCATGCGGTCGCGCAGCGCCTTCGCGACGCGCATGGGGTCGTCGCCGATGCCCACGAGCAGCAGCAGGTCGCCCGCGCGGGTCCGCTGCGGCGGCGGTGCACCAGGGGCGGTGCGGCCCATCCGGGAGCGCGGCGTCGCCGTCGCCCAGACGTACTGCTGCGCCGCGGCGACCTCCGCCGCAGTCGGCGGCGGGGGCGGCTGCGGGGTCGGCGCCGCGACGGGCGCCGGCCGCGGTGCGACGGGCGCCGGCGCGCGGCGAGGCGCCGCGATCGCGGGCACCGGCACGGAGGCGGTGACCGCGCGCATGGGGGGCCGGGGGCGGCGCACCGCCGTGAACAGCTGGGGCGTCGCCGGCGGCTCCGGGCGGCGCAGGGGCCGCGCGGGGGTGCCGCCCGGCTCCTCCGCCGGCTCCACGTCGATGCGCAGCGCGTCGAGCACGGAGGCGAAGTCGCCGCCCTGCGGCGACACGGTCGCCGCAGGGGCGGTCCGCGACCACGGGTCGTCACCATGCGCGGACGCGGGGCCGAGCTCGGCCGCGTCGGCGTCCTCGAGGAGCGCGGCGAGCCCGACCCGGGTGCGCATGGAGAACTCGTGGGCCCCGTCCGGCGCGGCGCGGTCCGGCACCTCGACGGTGACGTCGATCACCCGCTTGCCGAAGATCCCGGCGATCCCGCCGACGATCGACTCCTCCGTGTCCACGATCCGCGCGTCGGGGCCGTACTCGGCGGCGACGCGGGCGGCGAGACCCGTGAGGGTCGGCTTCTCAAGCCGGAATCGAATCGAGGGCACGGACCACTCCAACGGTCTCGATGATGACGTCGGCCGACGTCACCTCCTGGTAGGACAGCACGGGCAGGCCGTTCGTCTGCGGTGCGACGAGGCGGCGGACCGCCGGTCGCAGCGCGGGGGCGCACACGAGCACCGGGGACCAGCCCCGCACCTCCGCCCCCTGCACCGCGGCGCGGAGGGAGTCGACGATCCGCGTGATCATGTCCGGCGCGATGAGGATCTGCGTGCCGAGCTCGGACGGTCGCAGGTTCTCGAGCATCCCCTGCTCGAGCTGCGGGTCGATCATCAGGACGCGCAGCGTCCGCTCGTCGAGGTGTGGCGACACGAGCATGGGCCCGAGCGCGGCACGCGCGGCCTCGATGAGCCCCTCCGGGTCCGTCGACACCTTCGCGCGCAGCGAGAGGGCCTCGTAGATCCTGGGCAGGTCGTTGATCGGCACCTTCTCGGCGAGCAGACCCTGCAGCACGCGGTGCACCTCGGCGAGCGTGAGGAGCCCCGGCACGAGCTCCTCGACGAGGGCCGGGCTGACCCGCTTGACCCCCTCCGTCAGCACCCGCACGTCCTCGCGGGACAGGAGGCGCCCCGCGTTGTCCGTGATGACGCTCGACAGGTGCGTGACGAGCACCGAGCCCCGGTCGATCACGGTGGCCCCGGTGGTCTCGGCGGCGTGCCGGAGCTCGGCGGGGATCCACTTGCCGGCCAGCTGGAAGACCGGCTCGACCGTCGGGGTCCCCGGGAGCGCGTCGAGCTGGTCGCCGAGAGCAAGCACCTTGCCGACGGGGGCGATGCCGCGGCCCATCTCGACGCCGGCGACGCGGATGACGTAGGTGGACGGCGGCAGGTCGACGCTGTCGCGGGTGCGCACGGGCGGCACGACGACGCCGTACTCCATGGCGATGCGGCGGCGCAGCGCCTTCACCCGCGCGAGCAGGTCGTCGCTGACGCCCGACACGAGGTCGACGAGGTCCGGCGAGAGCTGGACCTCGAGCGCGTGCACCCGCATCTGCTCCATGAGCTCCTCGGGGCTGTCGGAGGCGGGAGCGGCCTGCTGCGCGGCGACCTCGGCCAGCGCGGCCTCCTTCGCCTTCGCCTCCTCCGACCGGCGCAGCCGGATGGACACGAAGATCAGCGTCCCGCCGACGAGGAGGAACGGGATCAGGGGCATGCCCGGGATGAGCGCCATCAAGCAGGCGGCGACGCCCGCGATCATCAGCGCGAGGCGCGACTGGGTGAGCTGCTTGCCCGCGTCCTGACCGAGCTCGGAGTCGCCGTTCGCCCGGGTCACGATCATGCCGGTGGAGACCGCCATGAGCAGCGCCGGGATCTGCGCGGTGAGGCCGTCGCCGATCGTCAGCAGCGTGTAGGTGTTCACCGCGTCGGCGATCTGCTGCCCGTGGATCAGAACGCCCATGATGATGCCGCCGAGCACGTTCACGAGCACGATGACGATGCCGGCGATCGCGTCGCCCTTGACGAACTTCGAGGCGCCGTCCATCGCCCCGTAGAAGTCGGCCTCCGCGCTGACCTCCTTGCGGCGGCGGCGCGCCTCGTCCTCGGTGATCAGCCCGGAGTTCAGATCGGCGTCGATGGCCATCTGCTTGCCCGGCATGGCGTCCAGGGTGAATCGCGCACCCACCTCGGCGACGCGCTCCGCACCCTTCGTGACCACGACGAACTGGATGACCACGAGGATCACGAACACGACCGCGCCGATGACCATCGAGCCGCCGACCGCGACGGAGCCGAAGGCGTGGATCACCTCGCCCGCGTACCCCTGGCCGAGCACGAGCCGGGTGGAGGCGACGTTCAGCCCCAGCCGGAACAGCGTCGCGATGAGCAGCAGCGACGGGAACACCGAGAAGTCGAGCGGCCGCTTCGCGAACATCGTCGTGAGCAGGATGACGAGCGCGAACATGATGTTCACGGTGATCAGCAGGTCGAGCAGCCATGCCGGGATCGGCACGACGAGCAGCATGATGATCGCCACCAGGCCGAGCGGCACGGCGATGGCGGACGCGGTCCTGCCGAACGCGAAGCGTCGCACGGATCTCCGATCCGTCCGGTGGCGCGACCCGGTGCGGCTCCGCCGCGGTCGTCCGTGCGAGCCCGGCTCCGCCGGGCGCTGTGCGGAGCCGGACGCGCTCGCCCGGTGCCGCGGGGCCCATCATCCGGGCGCGCGACGGAGGAGCACCACCGCGCCACGCGACTGACCCCCGGAAAGGGGGCACCCGGGAGGGGCGCAACCGGCGCGAAGGTCAGGACGGGACCTGGACGCCCCGCACGAGCACGAGGTGCTCGCGGCCGTGGGCGGGGTTGTCCGGCTCGAGCAGGGCCTCCGCCGCGACCGTGAACCCGGCCCGCCGGAGCGTGGCCACGGATGCGAGGTTGCCGGCCTGCACCGGGACGACGACCGGAGCGGTCCCGAGCTCCGCCAGCGCCGCGAGCACGAGGGCGGTGCCGACGCCGCGACGCCGCAGCTCTGGGACCCCGACGAGGTAGTCGAGGCTCCACGCCGCGTCCGGGACAGGGAGGAACGGCGACAGCGCGGCCGCGTACTCCGGTTCGTCGGCGAGGCGGTACCACTGCACGAACCCGGCCGTCACGCCGTCGACCTCCCCGATGCGCAGGACGGTCGGGTCCCGGTCGTCGAGCGCGTCACCGTACTGCCGCTCGAGCGCCTCCGGATCCGGATCGTCGTGCCACCACTCGGCGACGATCGGCTCCCGCAGCCACGTGCCGAGCAGCGGGAGATCGGCCCGCGTCATGGACCGCAGCGACAGCGCCACCCGCCCAGGGTGGCAGCTCCGCCCGGGGCGTACGGTCGACCGGAGCGGGCGTCGCGGTCCGGATCGGAGGCGCGGATGCCCGTCGGCGGGACGAGGACCGTGCTCGCGCTCGCCGGCCTCACGCTGTCGACGTTCGCGTTCATCACCGCGGAGACGCTGCCGATCGGGCTGCTGCCGCTCATCGCCGGCGGCCTCGACGTGCCGGTGCCGTCCGTCGGCCTGCTCGTGTCCGCGTACGCGGTGATCGTGGTCGTCGCGACGATCCCGCTGACGCGGGCCACGCAGCGGGTCCCCAGGCGCCTGCTGCTCAGCACGGTGCTCGCCGTGTTCGTGCTCGGCACGGTCGCGAGCGCAGCCGCGCCCGACTACGCGGTGCTGCTCGCCGCCCGGGTGCTGACCGCGCTGGCGCACGCGGTGTTCTGGGCGATCGTCGTGCCCATCGGCGCCTCCCTCGTCGGCCCGGCGGTCCGCGGCCGGGCGATCTCCACGGTGTACGCGGGCGGCTCGATCGCGACGGTGCTCGGCGTCCCGTTCGCGACCTGGCTGGGTCAGGCGGTCGACTGGCGCGCGGCGTTCCTCGGCACGGGCCTGGTCGGCGCAGTCGCGTTCGGAGTCGTCGTCGCCGCGCTCCCCCGGTCCCGCGGGTCGAGGGCGGAGGCGGCGCCCGGCTCCGCGCCCGACCGGCGCCGGTACCTCCTGCTGGTCGCGGTGACGGTCCTCACCGCGACGGGAGCGCTCACCGCGTTCACCTACGTCAGTCCGTTCCTGACCGAGATCGGCGGCGTGCCGCAGGCGGCCGTCGGCGGCATGCTCCTGCTCCGCGGCGCTGCAGGGCTGCTCGCGGTGCTCGCCGTCGGCCGACTCGTCGACCGCTTCCCGCGCGCCTCGGTGCCCGCCGCGCTCGGGGTGCACGCGGTCGGCATGCTGCTGCTCTCGTTCGCCGGCCCGGTGCCGGTCCTCGCGGTCGTGGGCTCGGTGCTGACGGGCGCCGGGTTCGCGGCGTTCTCCGCGTGCATCGGCGCACTCGTGCTCGTCGTCGCACCCGGCTCCGTCGACGTCGCGACGGCCGGCACCTCGACCGCGTTCAACATCGGGATCGCGTCCGGCGCGTTCGTCGGCGGCGCCGCCCTCCCGGTCGTCGGCCTGGCCGGGATCCCGGTCGTGGGTCTCGTGCTGTCCCTCGGCGGCCTCGGCCTCGCCGCCGGAGCTGCCCGGCGCCGGAGGACTCCGATCCCCGTCTGACCGGCCCGAGCACCCCCGCGTTCGGGCTTCCGCGCAGTCGGACCCGCGTATTCGTGCACGAGCCCGCGCCGAGGAGCGCGCGGCGCGAAATGGTCCGCATGCTTCGCCTCGTGGGTTCCGTGCTGCTATCGGCGCTCGCCGGGATGAACGCGGCCTACCACCTCGTCACCGTGGCGGAACGCCTCCGCGATCGCGGGCACCGCGTGTCCGTGGTGTCCGGCGAGCAGGCTCGCGCCTGGTACCGCGACCTCGACGTCGAGTTCCACGCGGTGCCGGAGGAGGCCCTCCCGGAACCTCTGCAGACCCTCCCACCGCTGGCGCAGCGCGCCCGACAGGTGTTCGCGCGCGTGCAGAGCAGCATCATCCGGCCCCTGCCGGAGCAGTGGGCGACCGTGCAGCGCGTCATCGCGGACGCGCACGTGGACGTGGTGATCAGCGACGCCCTGTTCCTCGGCGGCTCCACGCTGTCCTACCTGCCGCGTGCGGCGCGCCCCGCCGTCATCGTCCTCGGCTGCTACCCGCCGTGGCTGCCGGACCCGGGACTCCCGGCGTACGGGCTCGGGATCCCGCCGCAGCGCGACAGCGCGGACGTGCTCCGCGCGACCGCACTCGGTGCCTTCACCGCGCCGACGTACGTGGCGCTCTCCCGGTCGTTCAACCGCTCTCTCGAGCGCACCCTCGGCGTGCGGACGCGCGGCGACATCCGCCGTGTCCCGGCGCTCGCGGACGCGTGGCTGCAGCTGACCGTCCCGCGCTTCTCCTACGACCGCGGAGCGCTGCCGTCCAACTTCCGCTTCATCGGCCCGGTGCACCCGGCGGGTGTCGACCCCGTGCCGGACTGGTGGAGCCCACTGACGGAACCGCACGTCGTCGCGGTCCGCGCGCAGGGGAGCGCCGCGGTGCGCGACGTCGTCGCCCCAACCGTGCAGGCGTTCGCAGGCACGGAGGACACCGTGGTGATCGCGGGAGTGAGCCGCGCGCAGGTCGAGGCGACCCTCGGCGCGCTGCCCCCGAACGTGCACTTCGAGGAGCGGATGCCCTGGTCGCGGCTCCTCCCCCAGCGCACGGTCGTGGTCTCCGACGGCGACTACCTGCACACCCAGCACGCCCTCCGGTACGGCATCCCGGTCGTGGTCGCGGGCACGCTCGAGGTCGACGTGGAGACCGGCGCCCGCGTCCAGTGGAGCGGCACGGGCGTCAACCTGAAGCGCCGCCGCCCCGATCCCGCGACGATCCGCGGCGCGGTGCGGCGCATCCGTGACAGCGGTGCCTACCGGCTCGCGGCCGCCCGCATCGCCGTGGAGATCGAGTACACGGACGCGGAGGCGTCGATCTGCCGCGCGGTCGACGCGGTGCTCAGGGGCGAGCGGGGACAGCTCCTGAACAGCGGTCCGCGAGGGGTGCTGCCGGCCTCGGCCGGCGAGGCCGGGTAGGGCACCCGCCGCGGGGCTCGCGGCAGACACCCATCGGACGGCGCGCCTGGTGCTGCAAGGCTGACGCCGTGCACGACACGTCGAAGGAGACCCTGCTCCACGCCCGCCGCGCCCTGCGCGAACGGATCGAGCCGGCCGTCGCTGCGCGGGAGGTCTCGGTGGCCGCGGTCGCCTGGCAGGCGCCCGGCGAACCGCTGCCGTTCCCGGAGGCCATCGCCGCGGCGGCGTTCGCACCGATCGCGGTCGGCGCCCCCTGGGGGCCGCCCTGGTCGACGATGTGGCTCCGGTTCGACGTGGCGGTGCCGGAGGACTGGCCGGGCGGCCCCCTCGAGCTCGACGTCGACCTCGGCTTCAACCGCGCGAACCCCGGGTTCCAGGCTGAGGGCCTGGCGTTCGACCCAGAGGGCGCCGTCATCAAGGCGATCGAGCCGCGTAACAGCGCGATCCCACTGCGGGACGCCGCGCCGGGCGCGGCAGTGCGCGTGTACGTGGAGGCGGCGGCGAATCCCGACATCGCCGGCGACTGGTCCGCCACACCCACCGACCTGGGCTCGCCCGCCTCCGCGGGACACGAGCCGCAGTACGTCTACCGGGGCGCCCGGCTGGTGCTCCGCGACGAGACGGTGGCCGCCCTCGAGCGGGACTGGTCCGTGCTGCTCGACCTCGTCGACGTCCTGCCGGACCAGTCGGTGCGCCGCTCCCGCATCCAGGAGGCGCTGGCACGCGCGTCGGACGCCCTCGATCCGGACGACGTGCGCGGATCGGCGCGCGCGGCGCGCGGGGAGCTCGCCGCGGTGCTCGCGGCGCCCGCCGCCGCGTCATCGCACGCCGTCACCGCGGTCGGTCACGCCCACATCGACTCCGCATGGCTGTGGCCGGTGCGGGAGACGGTGCGGAAGGTCGCCCGCACGTTCTCGAACGGGCTCGACCTGATGGACGTGTACCCGGACTTCGTGTTCGCCGCGTCGAGCGCGCAGCAGTACGCGTGGATCCGCGACCGGTACCCCGCGCTGTTCGCCCGGGTCGCGGCGCGGGTGGCCGAGGGGCGCTTCATCCCCGTCGGGCGGATGTGGGTGGAGTCGGACACGAACATGCCGGGCGGTGAGGCCATGGCGCGCCAGCTGGTGCTCGGCACCCGGTTCTTCGAGGAGCACTTCGGCACCGCGTCGACGACCGTGTGGCTGCCGGACTCGTTCGGCTACTCGGCCGCGCTCCCCCAGCTGATGCTCGCGGCGGGGGCCCGCGCCTTCCTCACGCAGAAGCCCTCCTGGAACGACACGAACACGCTGCCGCACCGGTCGTTCCTGTGGCAGGGCATCGACGGTTCGCGGATCCTCACCCACCTGCCGCCGGTCGACAGCTACAACTCCGACCTGGGCGCGGCCGACCTGGCGCGCGCCGAGCGCCAGCACACGGAGGCCGGCGTCTCCGACCGCTCCCTCGTGCCGTTCGGCTGGGGTGACGGCGGGGGCGGACCCACTCGCGAGCAGATCGAGGCCGGGCTGCGGAAGCGCGACCTGGAGGGGTCCCCGCGGGTCGAGCTCGGCGCGCCCGATCCCTTCTTCGAGCGGGTGCGGGAGGAGCTGCCCGAGCCGGCCGTGTGGTCCGGCGAGATGTACCTCGAGTACCACCGCGGCACGTACACGTCCCAGGCGAGGACGAAGGAGCACAACCGGAAGGCGGAGGGGCTGCTGCGCGAGGCGGAGCTGTGGGCGGCGACCGCGGCCGTGCGCGCCGGCGTCCCGTATCCGCAGGAGCGCCTCCGGAGCGCGTGGGAGTCGGTGCTGCTCGGCCAGTTCCACGACATCCTCCCCGGGTCGTCGATCCGATGGGTGCATGAGGAGCACGAGGAGCGCATCGCCGGGGTGCGGGCCGAGCTCGAGCGGGTCGTGGCCGAGTCGCTCAGGGCGCTCGCCGGGGAGGGGGCGCCGCCGGCCGTCGCGAGCGCCGCGCCGCTCCCCGTGCAGGGCGGCTCGCCGCTCGGGGTCGCGGCGCCGCTGGAAGCCGACCCTGCCGTTGTGCGCCCCGATGGCGACGGCTGGGTGCTCGAAGGGGCCGGCGTGGCGGCCGCGATCGACGCGGAGGGGCACCTCGTGCACCTGCGCGCTCGCGGATCCGAGCGTGAGCTGATCCCGGCGGGCGCGCGCGGCAACGAGGTCCAGCTGTTCCGGGACCTGCCGAACGAGTGGGACGCGTGGGACATCGACCGCGGCTACCAGCGCCTCCGGCTCGACGCGGTGACGACCACCTCGGTCGCCCGCGACGGCGACGCGGTCGTCGTGCGGCGCACGGTCGGGCGGTCGACGCTCGCCCAGCGCATCACCGTCGCGCCGAGCGGCGACGCCATCGACGTCGAGACGACGGTCGACTGGCGGGAGACGCGGAAGCTCCTGAAGCTCGCGTTCCCCTTCGACGTCGCCGCGGAGCGGGCGCTCAGCGAGATCCAGTTCGGGCACGTCGCGCGGCCGATCCACACGAACACCAGCTGGGACGCGGCCCGGTTCGAGACTGTCGCCCACCGCTGGCTGCGCGTCGAGGACGGCCGCGACGGCGTGACGCTCGCCAACGATCGCACCTACGGGCACGACGTGACGCGGGCGGTCGGGCGCGACGGCGCCGTCACCGTGCTGGTGCGCGAGACACTCCTGCGCTCGGCGCGCTTCCCGGACCCCCGGCAGGACCACGGCGTGCACGTCTTCCGGCACCGCATCGTCCCTGGGACCCTGCTCACCGGGATCGCGGAGGCGTACGCCCTGCAGTCGCCCCCGAGGACGGCCGCAGGCCGGGTCGAACCGCTCGTGCGGGTGGACCCCGCCTCCGGGGTGGTGGTCGAGACGGTGAAGCTCGCCGAGGACGGGTCCGGAGACGTCGTCGTGCGGCTCTACGAGGCGCTCGGCGGCCGCGCCCGCACGCGGCTCGAACCCGGGTTCCCGGCCGGCCCGGCGGTGCGCACGGACCTGCTCGAGGTGCCGCTGCCGGAGCAGCCGGCGGACCCGCTCGAGCTGCGGCTCCGCGCGTTCGAGCTGGTCACACTGCGTCTGCCAGTCGCCGCGCGCAGACGCTCCGCGGGCTGAGCCGCCGCCCGCGCTTCCGGGATCAGCCCGCGAGGCGGTGGACGCCGAGCGCTGCGCCCCGGCGCCTGAGCGACATCACGAACGCGAGCACGCGGGCGACCGCGCCGTACAGCTCCTCCGGGATCTCCTGCCCGATCTCGCACGCCGCGTACAGGGCGCGGGCCAGCGGGACGTCCTGCACCATCGGCACCCGGTGCTCGGCTGCGCGCTCGCGGATGCGGGCGGCGACCTCGCCCGCCCCCTTCGCCACCACCCGCGGCGCCGACTTGCCCGGCTCGTACTGCAGGGCCACCGCGACGTGCGTCGGGTTCAGCATCACGACGTCGGCACCGGCGATCGCCGCCATCATGCGGTTCCTGGAGATCTGCATCTGCCGGCTGCGGCGCTGCGCGCGGACGTGCGGATCGCCTTCGGTCGACTTCGACTCGTCCTTGATCTCCTGCTTCGTCATCATCGTGTGCTGCCGGTTGCGGCGGGTCACCACGAGCACGTCGATGGCGCCGAGCACGATGCCGGCCACGATCGCGGACTGCAGGATCGCCACGATCACCCCGGACGCGCTCGCCACGACGGACGAGACCGGCATCGAGCCGGAGGCGGACAGCAGCGGGATCGCGCCCTGGATCGCCGTCCACACCGCGACGCCCACGACACCCGTCTTCAGCAGCGCCTTGGCCCCCTCCCACAGCGCCTGCCTGCCCACGAGCCGCCCGGCCCCCTTGACGAGGTCGAACTGGGTGAAGTGGGGTTTGAACCGCTTCAGGTGGAAGCCGCCGGAGGCGAGGGAGCCGACGACGGCCCCGACGACCGCGGCCGCCATGATCGGGGCCAGCACGCCGGGAAGCACTCCGAACGCGTCGAGGAACGTCTGCTGGGCGCGAGCCGCCGTGGGGTCCGCGATGATCTCGCGCAGCCCGAGCACGAGATCGCGCGACGCCGACGCGGCGTTGCCGATGACGAGCGGCAGGGTGAGCGCCGCGGCCCCCATCGACAGCCAGCTCGGCATGTCCCGGGAGCGCTGGATGCGCCCCTCCCGCCGCGCCTCCTGGAGGCGCTTCGGGGTGGCGCGCTCGGTGCGCTCGCCGGACGGCTGATCAGGCACGCTTCACCCCCTCCGGGAGCACGACAGCAGGATCCAGGAGCGACGGCAGGACGGAAGCGACGTCTGCGTCCTGTCGAACGTGCTGAATCCTGCTGTCGTACTCGCTGCGGCTCAGCGGGGCCGGGTGCCGGGTCACGAGACGCTGCCCATCAGCCGGAGGGCGTCCTCGAGCAGCGCCTGCACGATCTGCGGCAGCGCGATGAAGACCGCGCCGCCGGCGAGCAGGGTGATCAGGATCTTCAGCACGAAACCGAGCGAGAACGCGTTCAGGGCCGGCGCGACGCG
Organism: Amnibacterium sp.; assembly: GCF_051956055.1. Lineage (NCBI taxonomy): Bacteria > Bacillati > Actinomycetota > Actinomycetes > Micrococcales > Microbacteriaceae > Amnibacterium > Amnibacterium sp. The sequence goes on along the minus strand of NZ_JBQCGC010000020.1, from coordinate 10,907 downwards.
CGTGAGCACCCCGAGCCCGATGTCGGCGAGGAACAGGACCACGACGATCGGCCCCGCGATCTGCACGGCGGAGACGAACATCTGCGCGATCCCGGGCAGGAGGCGCTGCCCCGCGTCCTGCGCCAGGAACCCGGTGACCGGCAGCGCGTCGAACGTGCGGAAGAGGCCGGCGAGCACCAGCTCCGCGCCGCCGGAGACGAACAGGAGGCCGAGCGCCACCATCTGCATGAGGCGCGTCATCTGCGCGCCGTTGACCTTCATCAGCGGGTCGAACGCCTGGCTCATCTGGAAGCCGGCGAAGAGGTCGATCAGGCTGCCCGCGGACTGGACGGCCGAGAACACGAGGTAGACCATGAAGCCGAGCAGGGCGCCGATGACCAGCTGGCTCACGAGCGACACGACGAAGGGCCCCGTGTCCATCGACGTCGGCAGGCCCTTCGCCGCGGTCGGCGCCACGAGGATCGACAGCGCGATCGCGAGCATGCCCTTGATGCGGAGGGGGACCCCGGAGAACGAGAACGGCGGCGCGATGACGAGGAACGCGGTGATGCGCATCGCCGCCAGCATCGCGGCCTCCACGAACGTCTCGTTGAGCGCGATGTCCCCGTTCAGGGTCATGACGCGTTGAGGTAGCTCGGGATCATCGCGAACAGCTGCTGGGTGAAGGTGACCGCCTCCGAGATCATCCAGTGCCCGCACACGACGAGCGCGATCGCGACGGCGATCGCCTTCGGGACGAACGAGAGGGTCGCCTCCTGGATCTGCGTGATCGACTGGAAGACGCTGATCGCGAAGCCGACCACGAGGGCGGTCACGAGCAGCGGCGCGGCGAGCTCCGCCGCGAGCATCAGCGCACGGAGGGCGAGGTCCACGACCTGGTTCTGATCCATGGAGCGCCCCGCTAGGTGTTGTAGCTCTGCACGAGCGAGGTGATGATCAGGCTCCAGCCGTCCACGAGGACGAAGAGCAGGATCTTGAAGGGGAGCGCGATCATCGTCGGCGGCAGCATCATCATGCCCATCGCCATCAGCCCGGAGGAGACGACGAGGTCGATGACGAGGAAGGGCACGAAGATGACGAGCCCGATGATGAACGCGCTGCGGAGCTCCGAGAGCATGAACGCGGGCACGACCGTGAAGAACGGCGTGGAGGCGGCGGACGCCGGGTTGGGCTGATTCGCGGCCCTGGCCATGAGCGCGATGTCGCTCTGCCTGGTGTGCTGCAGCATGAAGTGCTGCAGCGGGACCGCGGCCTTCGCGAGCGCCGCGTCGAACTGGATCTTCCCGTCGAGGAACGGGGTGAGCGCGTCCGTGTTCACGGTGGTGAGCACGGGCCACATGATGAACAGCGACAGGAACAGCGCGAGCCCGGCGAGCACCTGGTTCGGGGGCACCGTGTTGAGTCCGAGCGCGTTCCTGGTCATCGCGAGGACCACGAAGATCTTCGTGAACGACGTCATCATCAGGAGCAGCGCGGGCGCGACGGACAGCAGGGTGATCGCGATCAGCGTCGTGATCGACGACGACGGCGCCCCGATGGTGATGTTCACGTCGCCGGAGGGGGACGGCGTGGGCTTCGGCGTCGGGGTCATCGGGTCGGCGTGCGCGATGCCGGGCACGGCGACGACGAGCCAGACCACGACGAGGCCCGCGAACGCGACGAGCGCGAGGCGGGGCCAGTGGTCCTTCAGGAGCCGGACGACGCGGGTGGCGCGGTCCGGTGGGGTGACGGCGGTCACCGGAGCTTCTTCACCGCGTCGAACGTCTGCTTCCACGTCGCGGGCGACAGCACGGAACCGGCGAGCGGGCCGCCCTCCGCGCCCGGACGCTGCTGACCGGCCAGCTGCTGCTCGGCGGCGCGCGCCGCGCGCCGGCTCGGGTAGGCCGCGGGGGCCGGGGAACGCGGACGGGACCGCGCCAGGTCGAGCCGGATCGCCTCGGTGGACGGCCCGACCGCACGGCCGGCCGCCGGCATGATCGTGACGGTCTGCGTGACGGGGCCGCTCGGGTCCTGCGGGTCGGCGGCGCCGTGCACGACGATCGGCACGTCCGCGGTCGCGATCGTGACGGTGCGCAGCTCCTGCTCGAAGCGGGCGACCGAGACGGGCTGGGATGCGACGAGCGCGGGTTCACCCGTCTGCGCCTCCGCGGGGCCGAGCGTGTCCAGCACGGTCACGGCGTGCTCCGTCACCCCGAGCAGGTACCGGCGCCCGCCCGCGTCCACGACCGCGATACCCGCCTTCGCGCCGAGCCCCTGCCTGGCGACGACCTCGATCTGCCGGTTGCGCGGCTTGGATCCCGGGCGGCCCTTCGTGATCCAGCGGTGCGCGAACAGGAGCGCGCCGAAGACCGCCCCGAGGGCGACGACGACTCGCAGCGCGAGGAAGACGGTGTCCAACGATCCTCAGATCTCGTCGACCGGCTCGAGGACCTCGGTGACCCGGACCGCGAAGCGCCGGTCCACGACCACGATCTCGCCGTGCGCGATCATGCGCCCGTTCAGGAACACATCGGCCTCGCTGCCGACGGCGCGGTCGAGCTCGATGACGGTGCCGGGCTGGGCGTCGAGCAGCTCCTGCACCGACACGGTCGCCCGGCCCACCTCCACCGCGAGCGTCATCTGCACCGTGCTGATGCGGCCGAGGCGCGACGACACGTCGCGGAAGGCGCGCGGCGGGGCCGGGGTGCGCAGCGCGATCGCGAACCAGCCGGCGACGCCCTCCTCGCCGATGAGGTCGAACACGACCGCCTCCGCGGACTGGAACAGGCTGGCGGGCACCCCGTCCCCGACCTCGCCGAGCTGGCCGCCGCCGATCACGTCGGAGGCGGTCTCGAGCGCCGGGCGGAGCACGTCGCCCAGCCGGACGCGCGCGTCGCCGCCGCCCGCGGCGATGAGCTCGGTCCGGTCGAGCACGATCAGGGACAGGTCGGCGGAGCGCGGGCCGACGTAGGTGGCCGACACCCCGGTCTCGAGGGCCTGCATGGGCACGAGGTCGGAGCCGTGGGGCTGCGCCATCAGCGGCGGCCCGGGCAGCGCAGAGACGAGCGCCTGCGCGATCGCGAGCTCGTCCGCGCCGGCCGAGGTGCGGGTGGCGCCGTCCAGGGACATGGTCATCGCAGGGCTCCGTTCGAGTCGACGACGATGCACGCGAGGCGTTCGCCGTTGCCCCCGACCGCGGCGCTCAGCACCGGCTGCCCGTCGAGGGTGACGTCGAGGGGACGATCCGCGGGGTGCGCGAGGGGGATGAGATCACCTTCGGCGAGGTCGAGCACGGTGTCGGGACCGACACGCGTCGGCGCGAACCGGAGCGCCACCTCGACGGGGGCGAGCGCGAGGTGACCGGAGATGCGCCGCAGGACGTCCTCGGCCTCCTGCCGCGGCGCGACGGCGCCGAGGCGCTCGAGCACGACGTCGACGTCGAGCGCGAGTGCGAGTTGGCGGCGCTGCCCCTTGCGGAGCAGGCCGACGACCACCACGACCGCCTGCGCGTCCCGGTCGAGGGTGGGTGAGGGCTCCGCACCGAACGCGTCGAGGGCCGGCTCCGGGAGCAGGCCGGCGGTGGCGGGCTTCAGCTCGGTGAGGTGCTCGACGGCCGCCGCGCGCGCCAGGGCGCGCTCGACCCCGGTGATACCGGTCGCGGCGGCGGCGCCGTCACCCGAGGCGCCGAGCATGCGGTCGGCCCAGTACTTCGCCTCCGCGAGCGGGATGCGGTAGAGCGCCCGACCGGTGCCGAGCTGCGCCGTCGCCCAGAGCGTCGGCCCTTCCGCGGAGGCGACGAACGCGCCGAAGGACTGGACGCGGGACGCGGTCGTGGCGACGTCGACGACGGCGCGGGTCTTCGCGGTGATCTGCAGGCCGAGCTGGCGCCCCCAGGCCTCGAGCGCGGCGTCGAGCCGGTCCCGGTCCTCGCCGGTGATCAGCTCGGGGCTCTCGAAGTCGTACGGCTGCACGTCGAGCGCCTCGCCCGGCGCATGCACGAGCGCACGGGGAGCGGTCCGGGCGGTCACGCGTCGGATCCTCGCAGCGTGTCACCCGAACGGGGCGGCGCCACTCCGCAGATCGTGGGAGCGCGCGCCCCCTTCGGGGGGGCGCGACACGGCCGGGACTCAGTGACCTGACAGGCCCTGGGCCTTCCGCGTCGAGGTCGCCACCTGCTGCGCCTGCGTGTTGTGCTGCGGGGCGGTGCCGTCGAGCTGGGCGGCGGTCGCCGGCGTGACGGTCGGTCCCGGCGTCGCCGGTGCCGTCACCTGCACCGAGTGCAGCACGATGTCGACGCGGCGGTTGTGCTCGATCGCCGATTCGCTCGCCCCCGGCGTCGAGTGCTGCGACCCGAACGAGATGAAGGAGGTGTCGGCGGGGTGGAGCGCCTTGTCGTCGAGCAGGTACTGGCCGACGCTGTTCGCTCGGGCCGCGGCGAGGAGCCAGTCCGTGCCCCAGACGCCCGGGGACCCGTGCGGATCGGCATGACCCTCGACGGTCACCACGCCGGCGTGGTCCTGGAGGGTCGGCGACAGCTTCTTCAGCACCTGCAGCGCCTGCGGAGTGAGGTTCGCGTCGTTGCCGCCGAAGTAGGTGCTCGAGCCGACCAGCGACAGCGTGATCCCCTTCGAGGCCGCGTTCACCGACACCTTGCCGGCGAGCCCCTGCGCCTTCAGCTCGTCGGTGATCTCCTTCGCCGCCTGGACGAGCGCGATCGTGCTGTTCGAGAAGCCCGACCCCTGCTTCTTGACGTCCTCCGGTCGGACGATGCCCTTGCTCTGGTCGACCTTCGTCGAGGCCTTCGTCCCGAAGCCGGAGGCCAGCGAGTTCTTCAGCTCGTCGAACTTCTTCTGGTTCACCGTGGACAGCGCGTACAGGACGATGAACAGCGCCATGAGCACGGTGATCATGTCCGAGTAGGACACGAGCCACCGCTCGTCGACGTGGTGCTCCTCCGCGTGCCCCTTCCGGCGGCGGCCGGACACGCTACGCCGCCGCCTCTGCCGCCTTCGGCGCCTTCGCACCCTTGGCGGCTCCGCCCTTCGCGGCGGCCTTCGGCTGCTGGGAGGCCGGCAGCATGGCGTAGAGCTTCTCGGACAGGGTGCGCGGCTGCGCGCCGGACTGCACGGCGAGGACGCCCTCGGTGACGAGCGTGAGCCGCTCGGACAGCTGGTCGGTCATCTTGCCGATGCGGGACCCGATCGGGAGCCAGATGATGTTGGCGGAGAGCACGCCCCAGAGGGTCGCGACGAACGCGGACGCGATCGATTCGCCGAGGTGGGCGGGGTCGTTCAGGTTCTGGAGCACGTGCGTGAGCGAGACGACGGTGCCGAGGATGCCGATGGTGGGTGCGTAGCCGCCCATCGCCGCGAAGAACTTCGCGCCGGAGCGTCCCTCCTTCTCCATGGCGGCCGCCTCGTCCTCCATGAGGATGCGCAGCTCGTCCGCGTCCATGCCGTCGGCGACGTTCTGCAGCGCCTTCTTGAGGAACGGGTCCTTGATGTCGCCGGCCTTCGCCTCGAGCGCGAGCAGACCCTCCTTGCGGGCGACCTCGGCGAGCTCGACGAGGGTCTCCACGTCCTTGCCCATCTTCGGGGCCTTGTAGAGGAACGCCTTCGGGATCATCTTCAGCGAGCCGATGGCGTCGCCGAGCGTGGTGGAGGCGAGCGCGGCGCCGATCGTGCCGCCGAAGACGAGGATCATCGGTGCGGCGAGGAGCAGCGACGTGATGGAGGCGCCCTCCATCGTCGCCATGACGACGAGGGCACCGAGTGCGACGACGATGCCGCCGATGGTCGCGGGATCCATCAGGACCGGCCCCCCGATCCGTGAGCGGAAGCCTTCGCGCCGTCGACCACGCCGAACCGGCGTGTCCCCTTCGACGACGCGGGGACGGCGGCAGGAGCGTCGAAGTGCATCGAGTGCGCGAGCGCGATGACGCGAGCGCGGTAGTGCGCGATCTCGTCGATGACCTCGTCGACCGTCTCGGTCACGATGAACGTGGTTCCGTCGACGAGGACCACCGTGGTGTCGGGCTGCTCCTGGATCCGTTCGACCAGATCAGGGTTGACCGCGAAGGTGGTGCCGTTCAGGCGCGTCAACAGAATCATCGTTTCCCCCATCCGTGGGACCGGCACGGGCTCCTTCCGTGGAGCCCTCCCCGCCGTCACAGCAGACCATCGGCATCCTGCGCCCCGTCGTCAGCGGGCACCTGTCCCCATTTCGGGCGGACCGGGGAAGCACCGACGCCCGGACAGCCCCGTCAGGAGCGGTCCGGGCGCCTCGGCCTCATGCGGGTCACTGCTTCAGCTGCATCAGCTCCTGCAGGACCTGGTCGGAGGTGGTGATGATGCGGGCGTTCGCCTGGAAGCCGCGCTGGGCGACGATCAGGTTGGTGAACTCCTGGCTGAGGTCGACGTTCGACGCCTCGAGCGCGCCCGCGATGACCGAGCCGAACCCGTTCGCGCCCGCCATGCCGAGGCGGACGGTGCCGGAGTTCAGCGTCTCCTGGAGGCTCGAGTTCCCGACCTTCTCGAGCCCCTCCGGGTTCGTGAACGTCCCGATCGCGAGCCGGGCGATCGGCACGGTGGCGCCGTTCGTGAACGAGCCCGTCAGGGTGCCGTCGCCACCCATCGTCACCGAGATGAGCGTGCCCGCGGCGTTGCCGTTCTGGCTGGTGAACGCCGCGGTGGACAGGCCGGCGTAGCCGGACATGCCGCTCAGGTCGACGGTCACGCCCCCGACGGTCGCGGTGGTGTTCCCGGACACGGTCGCTGATCCGGTGGTGAGCGTCCCGGTCGCGGTGTTGCCGGCGCCGTCGTTCGCGGTGTATGCCCACCCGCCCGTGCCGTCGGCGGTGAACGTGATCGCCAGCTGGTGCGGGGTGCCGTCGGCCCCGTAGGTGGTGACGTCGCGCTCGAGCTGCGTGCCGTTCGTCGCGTCGGAGGGCAGGTTGCCGGTCATCACCGCGCTCGTGGTCGCGGTCGCGGGCGACACCTGGCCGGTCGGCAGTGTGAGCGTCGTCGGGGCGCTCCCGGTCGCGAGCTTGCCGTTGACGGCCGCCCAACCCTGCACGAGCGCACCGTCCATCGTGGAGAGGCGCCCCTGCGAGTCCCAGTGGAACGAGCCGTCGCGGGTGTACTGCAGCTGCGACCCCGCCTTGGTGACGAAGTAGCCGTCACCCGAGATCATCGCGTCGAGGTTGTTGCCGGTCGTGATCTGCGACCCCTCGGTGAGGTTGGTGGCGATGCCCGCGACCTTCACGCCGAGGCCGACCTGGTTCGGGTTCGTGCCCGCCTTGATGTTCGTCGACAGACCGGCGGCCGAGACGAGCTGGGACAGGGTGTCCTCGAACTGCACCGACGACGACTTGAACCCCGTCGTGTTGACGTTCGCGATGTTGTTCGAGGTCACGTCGAGCATCGTCTGCTCGGCGCGGAGGCCGGAGATGCCGGCGTAGAGGGAGCGGAGCATGGTGCGTCCTTTGCGGTGTCGAACGGACGGTGGCCGCGTACGCGGTCCGCCGTGGATCTGGCCGTCCTGGCCGTGTGGTCGCCGTCATGGCTGTGCCGCTCGCGCGGCGGAGGTGGGATCAGGAGGAGGAGGAAGCGCCGGGCGCGGAGACCCCGGTCACGGTGGAGAGCCCGACCGTGCTCGACCCGACGGTGAGCGTCGGGTCCTTCGGGTCGGCGAAGGAGACCGCGGTGACGACGCCGGACTGCGCGGCGCCGTCCTTGTCCGTCCAGGTCACGCTGCGGCCGAGCAGGTTGGTCGCGGTGGACTGCATCTGGGTGGTGTTAGTGCTCGTCACCGTCGTGTTCAGGGACGTCAGCTGCTCCATGGAGGCGAGCTGCGCGGTCTGCGACACCATCTGCGAGCTGTCCATCGGCGAGCTCGGATCCTGGTTCGCGAGCTGCGTCGTGAGCAGCTTCAGGAACAGCTCGCTCGTGTACTGCTGGGTGGGGGCCTTCCCGGCGACCGGCGCGGTCGAGTAGATCGCCGTCGGCGGCGCCGCCCTGGGAATAGTGGTGGTCAGTGTGCTACGGTAATGCGAACACGTCGAGCAGACCGCTGCCGCGGCCCGGGAGTCGGAGGGTGGAGGCCGGGGCGATCTCGCCGATGGAGGCGGCGACCTGCGGCAGGGTGCGCCAGGGGCCGGACCGGTCGCGGGCAGCGCCTCCGCCGCCCGAGCCGGTCCACATCGCCGGCGCCCTGCCCTGCTGGTCCTGGGGCGGGGCGTCGCCCGTGCCGAGTGTGAGCGTCGTCGAGGTCCCGGCCGCGCCCGCGCCGAGGTCCCGCCGAAGGTCGGTGAGCATGGACTGCAGCGCGTCCCGCCCCGCGGCGCTCGGGGCGAAGAGCTGCACGTCGAGGTCGCCGTGCGACACGGTCGCCTGCACGGTGACCGGCCCCAGGTGGTCCGGCGTGACCCGGACGACCACCACGTGCTCGCCGTCGGCCGCCGTGCGGAGCGCGACCAGCGGCTCGTGCAGCTGCTGCGCGACCGTCGGCTGCTGGCCGGGAGGGGCCGGAGGCGCACCGACCGGAGCCGGTTGGGCCGGCTGTGCGACGGGAGCCGGAGCGGCCACGCCGCTGATGGGCGGCACCGTATCGCCGGAGCGGTCCTGGTCGGCCGACCGCCGCTCGACGGGCGCGGCGCCGGCCTGCGCGATCGCCGCGGCGGCGGCCGTGGCTGCGGCTGCCGTGGGCGCCTGCGCCGCGGCGGTGATCGCGCCCGAGGCGTCCGGCCGCGCAGCGGAGGTGTCGGCAGCGGAGGTGTCGGCGACGGGCGACAGCGCGATCAGCGGCTGCAGCGGCGTCGCGAGACCGATCGCGCTCGGGTCCGGTGCCGCAGCGGACCCGTCCTCGTGGCCGTCGGGGTGCCGGCTCGTCGGCTTGCCGGAGCCGCTCGTCCGGGCGGACGCGGTGTCGACCGCCGCCGCGGAGACGGCGGCGGTGGTCGGGTCGACCGGCGGGGCGTCGGCCGCTGCTGCGGACGGGTCGTCCGCGGACGACGCGGCTCCTGCCGTGGCGGCTCCCGGCTTCGGCACCGCATCGGCAGCATCGGGCGAGGTGCCCGGGAGCGGCGACGCGGCAGCCACCTGTCCTGCCTGCACTGGAACCCGCCCCACTGGAACCCGCCCCACCTGCGCCTGCTGCGCCCCGTTCGGGGTCGGCCCCTGGGGGGCGGCACCCGCGGCTCCGGTGGTCGGGACCGCGGGACGGGCCAGCAGGGCCGCGATCACGGGGACCGTGGCGCCGGGCGTCGCGACCGCGCCCTGCGCGCCCGCGGTGCCCGGGTTCGGCTGGGCGGCCGCCCCTGCACCGGTCGCGACGCCGGGCGTCGGCGCGATCGCCGCGCCCAGCAGGTCGCCGAACGCACTCGCGCCTCCGGACGGCGCCGCGGACGCCGCCCCACCCGAGACGGGCTGGGCCGGTGCGGCGGCGACGGACCCGCCGGCCGTGATCGCGCCCATCAGGAGGCCCCGTACATCGCGGACTGCGCCGCGAGGATCTGCTGCGTCGCCGACGAGAGGGAGGAGCTGCCGCCCGTCCCGAGACCGTCCAGCACGCTCGCACCGGCCGTACCGCCTCCGGTGACGCCGAAGGAGGAGAGGAGGTCCGCGAGGGAGGACGGTGACCCCGACCCGGCCGATGAGGAGCCGGCGGCGTTGGCGCCGAGCATGCCGAGCAGCGCGGTCGCCCTCGCGACGGTCGCGAGGGAGAGCCCGGTGCTCGAGGTGGAGTCGGTCGACCCGGCGGCGGACGCACCGGTCGTGGGTGCCGGCACGATCCGGCGGATCGTGGTGATGTCCTTGTCGGTGAACCAGGCCTTCTGCACCGAGACGGTGCGGCCGGGATAGGGCGCGTGGATCACCGTGTCGTTGCCCAGGTAGATCGCGATGTGGTTCCCGCCGTTCAGCACGATGAGGTCGCCGGGCTTCGCGTCCTGCAGCGACGCGACGGGCTGGCCGACGGTGGCCTGCTCGTGGACGAGCCGAGGGACGGAGACACCGAGCCCCGCGAACGCGGCCTGCACCAGGCCGCTGCAGTCGATGCCGCTCGTCGATTCGCCGCCGAGCACGTAGGGCGTACCCACGTAGCCGAGCGCGGCCTGCACCACGTCGTCACCGGTCGCCCCGTTCGCGGCGACGACGGTGCCGTCCGTCGAGGCGGTGACCGTGGCAGGGGCCGGAACGCCGCCCGCGGCCGTCGTGGTGCTCGCAGGCGCCGCGGCGGTCGTCGCGCCGGCAGCGGGCGCAGCGGCGGTCGCGCTGTCGAGCGCCGAGGCGAACGCCTGCCCGGAGGTCGACGAGGCGCGTGCCGGCGCCTGGAGGACCCCGGCCTGCAGCAGCACCGCCTGGATGGCCTGCATCTGGTTCACGACGTCGGCGTAGGTCATTCCGGCGCCTCCCGCTGCAGTCGATGCCGCGCGCGCGAGGCGAGCTCGTCGAGGATCGTCTGCTCGCCGCGCAGCTCGGTCTCCCGCTCGGTCGCGTCGTGCTTCTCCTCGAGCTTCTCGACGGCGCGGACGTCGCGACGCGCCTCCCGGTGCGCGTCCTCCGCGTCCGCGACGAGACGCCGCTGGGTCGCCGACAGCGCCTCGAGGTCGGCGAGCATGCCGGAGGTCGATGCGCGAGCCGCGGCGATCGCGTGGATGCCCTGCACGTCCCGCGCCTCGTGGGCGTGATCGTCCAGCTGGTCGAGCAGCTGGTGCCGCTCGTGCGCGAGCTCCGACGCCCGGGACCGCGCGCGCACCATCTCGTACGCCGCGCGCTCCTCCTTCAGGCGCCGGATCCGCAGCAGACCGGCCAGACCGAACACCGCCATTACTCGATGCCCATCCTCTGCACCAGCTCCGCGAGCCGCTGCCACGCCTCATCGGCGGGGGTCACGTCGTCCATGTCCTGCTGCAGGAACCGCTCGATCTC